>JAICHN010000030.1 GCA_025924845.1 Chloroflexota bacterium
CGCGTCTCAAGGAGCCGCCGTGCCAGGCTGTAGCCGTTGGTATGCAGACCGGTCGAGGGCAGGCCGATCAGCACGTCACCCGCCTGTACCCTATCCTCGGTCAGGAATTGCTCCTCGCCTACCGTCCCCACGATGAACCCGGCCACATCAAAGGCGTCTTCGCGGTAGATATCCGGCATCTCGGCCGTTTCACCGCCGATCAGGGCGCAGCCGTGGGCCGCGCAGGCGGCGCTCATCCCTGTCACCAGCGCGGCGGCACGGCGCGGGTCTAACCGCGCGAAGGCCAGGTAGTCGAGAAAGAAGAGGGGCCGCGCCCCGCATGTCAAAATGTCGTTGATGCAGTGGTGGACCAAATCACGCCCAACCCCGGCCGCTTCTTCGTCGGTCTCGACCAGGCACACCTTGCTCCCCACGCCATCCGCGCTGCTTACCAGAAGCTCGCCGTTTCGCGGTGCCCGTACAGCCCCGCCAAAAGCGCCCAGGCGCGAGACCACGCCCGGATGAAATGTGGCCTCCACGGCGGGTCGCATCAGGGCAACGGCCTGTTCGCCGGCCGCGATATCCACGCCCGACGCGGCGTAGGAACGGGGAAGGTCGGCGTGGGCCGGGGATTGGCCGGGTTCGTGCGTACTCAACGGGCCGCCGCCGGCACCAATTCGTCGGTCGCCGGCGCCGCTTGCTCGTCGCCGTATGCCATGGGAGGCTTCCCGTCCATGCAGGCGCGGCAGAAGAGATGAGCGGGGCGGTCGATTCCCGTCGTCAGGCCGTCGATACTCAGGTAGCCCAGCGAGTCGGCGTCGATATGGCGGCGAATCTCCTCCACCGTGTGATGCGCGGCGATCAGTTCTTCAGTCCGCCCCGTATCCATGCCCAAATGACACGGATGACGATAGGGCGGTGATCCCACTCTCAGATGGATCTCGGTCGCGCCGGCCCGGCGCAGCATCGCGATCAGCGGCTTGCTGGTCGTCCCACGCACGATTGAGTCCTCGATCACCACCAAACGCTTGCCGGTGATCTCATCGGTGAGCGGATTATATTTGATCCTGCTCCCCATATCGCGTTGGTGTTGGGTGGGGGAGATAAAGGTGCGCCCGATATAGCGATTCTTGATCAAACCCTCACAGTAGGGAATACCGGATTGTTGCGCGTACCCGACCGCCATGGCGACCGCCGAATCCGGCACTGGAATGACCAGGTCCGCTTCGGCCGGTTGCTCGATGGCCAGTTGTTTGCCAAGCGCTACACGGGCGCTGTAGACACGACGTCCATCGATCACGCTGTCGGGCCGCGCGAAATAGATGAACTCGAAGGAGCAGGTGCGTGGGATAGAGTCAGCAAAGCGCGTGCTGGTCAGCACACCGCGCTCGACCCGGATAATCTCGCCCGGGTCGATATCACGCACGAGCACTGCCCCGATCGTGTCCAGCGCGCACGATTCCGAGGCCACCACCCAGTCCTCGCCCAGCCGGCCCAGGCACAGAGGGCGAATGCCCCAGGGATCGCGGGCCGCGAACAATTCGCTCGGCGAAGCCATGACCAGACTGAACGCCCCGCGCAGCCGCGGCAGCGCCTTGAGCAGCCGCTCTTGCCACGATCGGCCGGGAGTATGCGCGATCAGGCGCAGGATCACCTCGCTGTCGCTAGTGGAGTTTAAGGTCAGGCCGGCGGCGCTCAACTCCGCCGCCAGCGCGGCGGTATTGACCAGGTTCCCATTGTGCGCCAGCGCGAAGGGTGCTCCCGAGGCAGGCAGCACTGCTCCGTCCGTGATCGTCATCGGCTGCGCGTTGCGGGCGCTGCTTTCCCCGGTCGTCGCATAGCGACAGTGACCCACGGCGAGAAAGCCTTGCAATTGCTGCATGGCGGGCTCGTCGAATACTTGCGACACCAGCCCCATGCCGCGCTGCACGCGCAGGATTTGACCGTCGCCCACCACGATGCCGGCGCTTTCCTGGCCCCGGTGTTGCAGCGCATACAGGCCGAAATAGGTGGCGCGCGCCACATCCTCGCTCGGCGCGTAAATGCCGAACACACCACACTCCTCGCGAGGGCGATCGTCGTCCTGATGCATGGGGAGCCTTGTCATAGTGTCTCCTTCCTCCTCCGTGAGGGTACGCGGCGTAACGCTAGAAGCGGGTGAGGCCGTCGAGGGCGCCGTCCCATGCCTCCCTCAATTGGTCGAGGCCCACCTGGAAGCGGTTTGTCCAGGCCAATACATCGCCGCCGACCAGGCCGAGCCGACTGAGCGGTACTCCATGATGCTCGGCCAGAGTTGCCAGATCGCCGGCGGCACTCGGGGCTACACTCACGATGACTCGTGCCCCGCCTTCGCCGAACAGTTCTTCCGCATCGCGATCGTCCCCTGCCGGCCCACCCTCCCCTTCGATGACGGCGCCGATGTTGCCGGCCAGCGCGCATTCGGCGATAGCCGTGGCGGCGCCGCCGGCGCTGCAATCATGGGCGGAGCGGAGTAGCCCGCTCCCGATCGCTTCTCGCAAGCATGTCTGTACTCGCCGCTCCAGATTAAGATCGAGCGGCGCCGGGGCGCCAACCAGGACTCCGGCCCGCACCCAGGTGTAGACACTGCCGCCCAGCGATACCTTGTTGCTTCCCAGCAGAAAGACCTCGTCACCGGCAACGCTGAAGCCGGGTACGCAACGGCGGCTGAGGTCGTCGATCCAACCGGCCATCCCTACAATTGGTGTCGGATATATGGCAGTTCCCATGTGCTCGTTATAGAGGCTGACATTGCCGCTGACAATCGGCACCTCCAGCGCATCGCATGCCGCCGCGATTCCCGCTACGGCCCGCTGCAGTTGGTAGGCCACCCCCGGCTTTTCCGGATTGCCGAAGTTCAGGCAGTCGGTAGCGCACAACGGGCGCGCCCCCACGCAAGCGAGGTTTCGGGCACACTCCGCCACGGCGAGTGCGCCGCCGATGTAGGGATCGAGATAGCAGAGGCGGCCGTTCCCATCCACGCTCACCGCGATGCCGCCCTGGCGTCCCTTCAAGCGCAGGACCGCCGCATCGGCACCGGGGCCGATCACGGTATTGGTACCGACCATGTGATCGTAGCGGCGCCAGATCGCGCTCTTGTTCCCGATATTTGGATGACCCAGCAGATCCAGCAGGGCACACCCCCAATCCTCCGGCTCCGCCAAGGTCGGCGCGGTATTTCGGGCTCGGACGATCTCCTCATCCTCTCGCCCTTCCAGTTCATAAGCGGGGCAGGCATCGGTAAAGAGGGACACAGGCACGTCCACCACGGTTTGTCCCTCGGCCCGCATCCGCACGATCCGGTCGTCCGTGATCCGGCCGATCACGGCGTGCGGAAGCTCCCAGCGATCCAGCACTGCCTCTACCTCGGGCAACCGACGCGGCTCCACCGCCGCCAGCATCCGCTCCTGACTCTCGCTCAGCAGCAGTTCGTAGGGGGTCATGGCTGGGGCGCGCCGGGGTACGAGGTCGAGATCGATGTGAATGCCCGATCCCGTTTTATCGGCCATCTCCACGGTCGAGCTGGTCAATCCGGCCGCGCCAAGGTCTTGCAAACCGACCAACAGGCCGCGATCGCGCAGTTCAAGGCACGCTTCAAGCAACAGCTTTTCGGTCAGCGGATCGCCCACCTGTACGGCGGGCCGCCGCTCCTCGGAGCGCTCATCCAGCTCCACCGAAGCGAAACTGGCCCCGTGGATGCCGTCGCGTCCGGTGGCGGCGCCGAATAACACGACCAGATTGCCGGGCGCTCCGCCCTGGGCGCGCAACAATCGGTCCGGCTCGACCAGCCCCACGCAGAGCACATTGACCAAGGGATTCCCCGCATAGCATGGCTCGAATACCGTCTCGCCGCCGATCGTGGGGACGCCCATGCAATTGCCGTAGCCCCCTACCCCGGCCACCACGCCCTGGAACAGGAACCGGGTCCGCTCGTCAAAGGCAACGCGCGACGCAGTAGCAGGCGATGTGTCCACGGCGGACTGCTGGGAGGGCGCCACCGGGTTACCCGCGGCGCGGTCCCGTGCCGGAGCCGGCAGGCCGAAGCGCAGCGAATCCATGAGGGCGATCGGTCGGGCGCCCATGGCGAAGATGTCGCGCAGGATGCCGCCCACCCCGGTTGCCGCTCCCTGGTACGGCTCGATGGCGCTGGGATGATTATGGCTCTCGATCTTGATCACCAACAGCACGTCGCCCAGGCTGACCGCGCCCGCGTTCTCCCCTGGTCCCTGCACCACCAGCGGGCTCCGTGAAGGGAGCGATTTCAACAGCAACCGTGAGTGCTTGTAACCGCAATGCTCGCTCCACATGGCGCCGAACATACCCAGTTCGACTGGATTGGGGTCTCTACCCAGGCGCTCTTGAATGCGCGCGTACTCCCCCGAGGTCAGCCCACTGCCCCGGAGGTCGGCCGAAGTGAGCGTGCCGCTAGTCATGCATCGCCTCGATCAGGGAGCGAAACACAACCAGGCCGTCGGTACCGCCCAGCAAGGGGTCGGCGGCGCGCTCCGGATGCGGCATCAGGCCGAACACATTCCCTCGCGCGTTGCGCAGTCCAGCGATGCCGTCCGTCGAGCCGTTGGGATTACTCTGGTCATCAACGGTGCCCTGCTCATCGCAGTAGCGCAGCAGCACCTGTCCATTCGCCGCCAGGGCCGCCGCTTCCTCGGGTGAACAATGATAGCGGCCCTCCCCATGGCTGACCGGCATCCGTAATACCGTTCCCGGTCGCGTCTCGCCAAGGAACGTCCGATCCGCCTCCTGCACCTTTACCTGCACCCAGCGGCAACGGAACTCCAGGCCGGCATTGCGTAGCAGGGCGCCGGGCAGCAGACCAGCCTCGGTGAGCACTTGCATTCCATTGCAGATGCCGAGCACCGGTCGACCGCGCTCCGCGTGCTCGTATACCGCGCTCATCACTGGAGAGAAGCGGGCGATTGCGCCGCAGCGCAGGTAGTCGCCGTGGGCAAAGCCTCCCGGCAACACCACCACATCAGCGTCGCCGATCGTCGCGTCCCGATGCCAGACGATTGCTGCCTGTTGCCCAAGCTGCTCGGTCAGGACGTATCGGGTATCCTCATCGCAGTTCGTGCCGGGGAAGGCGATGATCGCCCACTTCATTGGTCACCGTCCAGCGCCAGATCGAAGGTCTCGATCACCGGATTGGCAAGCAGGCGTTCACAGGCGCGCCTCGCAGTGGCCAGCGCTTCCTCGGCGGTGGAGGCGCGCACCGCCAGGCGGAAGAACTTTCCGGCCCGTACATCCTCGATCGGGGCGAACTCCAGGGCGTGAAGCCCGCGCAGGATCGCCTGGCCCTGAGTATCGAGCACGGCGGGCCGCAGCGTCACGCGCACTCCGATCTGAAAAAGCGAATTGTCATCCATCAAATGGTTGTCCCGTTAAGCGTTGATAGGCGGCGCGGTACCGCTCAACAGTCTCCGCGATCACCGCCTTGGGCAACGCGGGCGCCGGCCCTTCGCCTCGCCAACCGAGACCGGAGAGATAATCGCGGATCGGCTGCTTATCGAAGCTGGTCGGGGCGGTACCCGGCTGGTAGGTTGTGGCGTCCCAGAATCGGCTGGAATCAGGAGTGAGGGCTTCGTCGATCAGCGTCAAGCTCCCGCTCACGAGGCCGAATTCAAACTTGGTGTCTGCTAATATGATACCCCGAGCGCGCGCATACCGGGAGGCATAGGTGTATAAATCGCGGCTGGCCTGCTCCAGTCGGTTTGCCGGATCAGCGCCGATCCGCGCCCGCAGTCGCTCCATGTCGACATTCTCGTCGTGGCCGGCGTCGTTCTTGAGGGCCGGGGTGAAGGCGGGGGCGGGGAGCGCATCACCTTGCCGCAGCCCAGGCGGCAAGGGAACGCCGGCAAGGGTACCGTGCGCCTCGTACTCCGCCCAACCGGAGCCGGCTAGATAGCCCCGCATCACGCACTCGACATCGATCCGCTCGGCGCGTTTCACCAACATGGATCGGCCCGCCAGATCCCGAAGGTCGGGATCGAGCCCCACGATACTGCTGATTTCCGGCCAGGAGGCGCTGATCAGGTGGTTGGGCATCAAATGCGCGGTCAGTCCGAACCAGAATGCCGCCAACCGGGACAGAATGCGTCCTTTCTCCGGGACGCCGGTCGGCAACACGCTGTCAAAGGCGGACAGGCGGTCACTGGCCACGAGCAGTAGCCGGTCCGCGCCTACCCCATAGATGTTTCGCACCTTTCCGCGATGCAGCAGGGGTAAACCCGGCGCTGGCGGATCGAGTACGGGACGGTCGAATGTACCGTCCTCCGTTGGTGGAACGCTCTCGTTCATGCTGGGATCTCCTTGCCACGCTTGGTCGTCATGGCATTTCGTCGCTTATTCAGCCTAAAGGAGCGCCCGCGCCCCGACCACTCGCGTCCGCGCCGCCTCGGCGCTTGGGCCGAGTGCGGTGAGATGCCCCATCTTCCGTCCGGGCCTCGGCATCGCTTTCCCATAGAGATGCAGCTTAACGTCCGGCATAGCCAACACCCGGTCCCAATGAGGGGTGCCGCGCTCCCAGAGATCGCCCAGCAGATTCGCCGTCGCCGCCGAGGCGAGCAGATCGGTAGGACCAAGCGGCGCGCCGATCACGGCGCGCGCATGTTGTTCAAACTGGCTGGTCCGGCAGGCTTCGATTGACCAGTGACCGGAATTATGCGGCCGGGGGGCCAGCTCATTGACCAATAACCGGCCATCGGGCATGACGAACAGTTCAACTACCACAATACCTACCAGCTCGATCTCCTGGGCAAGGGACACCGCCAGGGCTCGGGCAGCGGCTGCCTGTTCCCCTGAAATCGCCGCGGGGACACAGGATGTATCAAGAATGCCGCGCACATGCACGTTCTCGGCCGGCTCATAGGTTTCAACCTTCCCCGAAACATCGCGAGCCACAATCACGCTGATCTCCCGCTCAAAAGCCAGCACCTCCTCCAGAATGCAGGGAACGCCGCCCAGGTCGGTGTACGCGGCGGACAGTTCGGCGGGCGTTTCTACGCGGCGCTGCCCTTTGCTGTCGTAGCCCATGGTCACCGTTTTGAGCAGAGCCGGGAAGGTCATCTCGGTGCGGGCGACGGCGAGACTCTCGCCGTCAATCATCGGCGCGTAACGAGCGGTCGGCGCCCCGACGCGCCGCAGAAAGGCACGCTCTGCCAACCGATCCCGGCAGACCCGCAATACCGCCGCTCCCGGTCGGGTCGGCACGCGCTCGGCCAGTTGCTCTACCAGGGCGACAGGCAGATTTTCAAACTCGATGGTCACGACATCGGCTGCGTCGCCCAGCTCGGCTACGGCGTCGGGATCGTCGTAGGGAGCGGTGATCTGCCGATCGGCCACCTGGCCGGCCGGACTGTTGGGGGTCGGGTCAAGGACGACAACGCGATAGCCCATTGCCCGCGCCGCCATCGTGGTCATCCGTCCCAATTGCCCCCCTCCCAGCATCCCAATCGTGCCGCCGGGTTCGAGCATCGTTACAACGACTCCCGTAGCACGCGTTCGGTCTGCTCCTTGCGGTAGAGCGCCAGTGCTTCCCCGATCTGGGGCCGGCCCCGGCTGAGGATGGCGGCGGCCAGGAGTCCCGCATTGATCGCGCCTGCCTTCCCGATCGCCAGCGTCGCCACCGGAATACCGGCCGGCATTTGCACGATGGAAAGGAGCGAATCGAGTCCCTGAAGTGCCGCGCTCTGCATGGGTACACCCAGGACGGGGAGCAAGGTTTTCGCGGCCACCATGCCCGGCAGATGCGCGGCGCCTCCCGCCCCGGCGATGATCAGCTCAATGCCTCGTCCCGCCGCCGATTCGGCATAGGAGAACAGCAGGTCCGGAGTGCGATGGGCGCTGACCACGCGGGTCTCATAGGGCACCGCCAATCGCGCCAGCACGTCGGCGGCATGGCGCATCGTCTCCCAATCAGACGTGCTGCCCATGATCACCCCAACCAGCGGCGTCGCCGACTCCGCACTCGAAGCAGCGCCCGCACGTTCATCCGATCGCCCCGCCATAGCTTCTCCCTGGCCCTTAACCCGGCTACGCGCCGTGGATGCCATGGTCCACAGCCGGCAGTGGGCGCGGGTGCTCTCGCCCATGCGCCTGCAAAGGTATCATAACCCTATCGCGCCACGGTATCATTCGCCGGCTCAACCAATGTGGTGCGAGCGTCGCCTACTGTAAAGGCTGGAGTCTCGTTCTGGACCGTGCGGCGACAAGGGGCGGGCATAATCGCGCCCGCCCCTTGAGGCTGCCTAACCCACCCGCCGAATCGAAGCCCTTTCCTCGGCGGGATCAGTGGCGCCGCTCGCCGTGGACTCCGCGTACAGCGCCTGGACCATACTTGGTACTCCCAGCCGGTAGGTTGGCACGGTCGGCGTCCAGCCCAACTCCCGTTTGGCCTTGGAATTGGACGCCCGCAGCGTGGTGGTGAGGAAGGCCGCGGCCACCGGAGCGGCCGGCCTCATGATCCAGCTTGGCATCGACCACGGCAGCGGCACGCCGGCCGTGGTCGCCATCAGCCCCAGAAAGTCTCGCCAAGCCACCGGCTCATCGTCCACAATGTTATAGGCTTCGCCCGACCGGCCACGCTCCAGCGCGGCCACGATGGCCGCCGCGGCATCCTCGTGGCGGACCCAGGAGAGTACGGCGCGCCCTCCGTCCACCAAGGGCATGCGGCGTCTACGCAGCAACTCCACCAGGGACCGCATGCCCGCGTCCGGCCCGTAGAAGGCGCCGAACCGCAGTGAGATGCCCGCGATTTTTCCGGCGCGGTCCGCCTCGAAGAGTTGGCCCTCCAGGGCGCGGAAACCGGCCAGGTGCCGCTCAAGACCGCGCGTGCGCCCACGCGGAGCGAAGGGAACCTCTTCCGTAAGCACTTGCGTTCCCCAGTCACCATAGCCATAGCCCACGTGCATGGACTCGACGACGACACGTTCAGCGCCCAATGAATACGCCGCGGCCAGCAGGTTAGCCATGCCGGCATCGCGCAGTTCATCCGTCCTGTACATGTCACGATGCCGCAAGGGTGTCTTCTTCAGTGCAGTCAGAGCATGCACAACCGCGTCGGCCCGCAGCCCGGACACGGCGGCCAACAGTCCCTCTCGGTTCATGACATCGGCTACGATGGGCCGCGCGCCCATGGCAGTCAAAGTAAGGCTGTTGCCGGGCGTCCGGGTCAGACCAAGCACCTCGTGGCCGTCCGCGACGAGCTTCTGGACCAACGGCACACCGATCACCCCGGTCGCACCGGCGATCAGTACTTTCATGATTGTTCCTCCTTAACTGTTGTGTGGTGCAATGCCTTTCTTCGGCATCCTGAGTACCGACGACAACGATGCAACGGATGTGACATGTGCCGTTCCATGTCACACACGAAAGGGCTGCTTCGTCGTATGCTCGATGGGTGGCTATCACAGGGGGAAGATGGGTGAGCGCAACGGATACCACGGAACTGGTGAGGCGCGAACGTGGCCGCCTCTTCGGCATTGCATATCGTCTCCTGGGCACAGTCTCGGACGCCGAGGACGCGGTCCAGGAGGCATTCCTCCGCTGGGAGGAGGCCGACCACGATGCCATTGAGAATCCCGCCGGCTGGGTGACTACGGTCCTCACGCACTACTGTCTCGATCAGTTGAAGTCGGCACGCAGACAACGAGAAACCTACGTGGGCACATGGCTGCCCGAGCCGTTGGTGACGGTCGAGGACCCGGCCGCGGACGATCCGGCCGCGCGGGTTACCCTGGACGAGTCGGTGAGTCTGGCCATGCTCGTCGTGCTGGAAACCCTGAGCCCGGCCGAACGGGCGGTCTTCGTACTGCACGAAGTCTTCGGCATCAGCTTCGAGGAGGTTGCCGTCATGGTGGGTCGCACGCCTGCCGCGTGCCGGCAATTGGCATCTCGTGCCCGACGCCATGTACAAGAACGCCGGCCGCGCTTCGATTCCGATGCCGCCGGCCAGCGCCGTATCCTCGCCACACTCATTGATGCCGTTGCAAAGGGCGATCTGGATGCCCTGCTCCCCCTCCTGGATCCGTCCGTGGTCTTGCGGGCGGATGGCGGCGGTCGGGTGCGTGCGGCGCGGCGGCCGGTGGTGGGGTCGGAGCAGGTTGCTAAGGTCCTCATGGGCGGTAGGACCTGGTATCCGGAGTATTCGGTCCGGCTAGTGGCCGTAAACGGTGGGACCGGCATACTGGTTACGTGGGCGGGTGAAGTGCTTAGCCTGGTATGTATCGCGGTAGCCGGCGGCAGAATTACGGAGATTGACATGGTGGTCAACCCGGAGAAACTGCGCCGTGCGCGAGCGGTGGCCCATCACGTCTGAGCGGCCGGCGGGACGAGCCGCATTCGACGTGATGGGGGGAAGACTGCCGTACCGCGGTGAGGCGCGGGGTCGCCTCATGACGGCTCTGCTTCGGCGCGGCACGGCCGGCGCCCGTGCGCCAAACGAGGGCGACTAGGCGAACGCGGGAAGGTACTCCCGATGCGCCTCCAGCAAGCGGTCGAACAGCGTGGCGGCGGCGGCGTAGGAGCCGACCAACGGATTGTTGACCAAGGCCCAGAGGGCGGTCTCCCGATTGCCGGTCACCGCGGCCTGTACTGTAAGCTGCTCGTACGCCTTCACCTGTTGCACCAGGCCGCGTACGCGCAGGGGGAGCGGCCCCTGCGTGATGGCGGTGGCGCCGCGCGAGTCGATGGCGGCCTGCACCTCGACCGCGCATTCCGCCGGTAGGTCGGGAATGGCCCCATTATTCCGCGTATTGACGATATGCATTTCGCCGGTGTTGCCTACGATGGCCGCGATCACCATGGTGGCAACCGTACTGTACCAGGCGCCGCCCCGCTGCTCGAGAATCTTGGGCTTTTCGCTCAAGTTGGGGTCCTGATACAGACGGAGCAATTCCGCTTCGATCTCCATTACCCGTTCGGCCCGGCTCTTGGTCTCCGCCTGTTGTTGCGCCACCATGTCCGGCCGGCGATAAAAATACTGGAGGTAGTTGGAAGGAACCATGCGCAGCCCGCGCAAGATCTCGGCATCGGCGGGGTCCGCTTGCGCGGCGAGCGCCTCGACCACATCGTCGGTGACCTCGCGCCCACGGCGGGTGATGTCGGCGGCGAAGCTGAGGTGATTCAGCCCGAAGTAGCGCATGGACACGTCCTGGCCTTGCGAATCCAGGGCGCGCGTGATGTGCTTGATCGTACCGATCGGCCCGTTGCACAGGCCGATCACCGGGACGTTCCCCCGCGTCAGCACCGCCTCGGTGATAATTCCGGCTGGATTGGTAAAGTTGATCAGCATCGCGCCGGGTGCATGCTGCTCCATCTCACGGGCAATCGCCAGAATTACCGGAATCGTCCTGAGCGCCTTGAAGAAACCGCCCGCTCCGGTCGTTTCCTGGCCCACGTAACCGAGGGCACGCGGAATCAGTTCGTCCTGACGGCGCGCCGCCAGCCGCCCCACCCGAATCTGGGTCAGCACAAAGGAAGCATCACGAATCGCCTCCAGGCGGTTGGTCGTCAAGCGCACCGCAATGGGCGATCCTGCCCGTGCCGCCATACGCTGTGCCAAACCGCCAACGATGGCCAACTTCTCCTCGTCAATATCCATCAGCACCAGCTCGCTCACCGGGATGCGGTCGAGCCGCGCCAGCACACCCTCGATCAATTCGGGCGTGTACGTGCTGCCCGCCCCAATTACGCCGATTTTCATAGTGATCGGTACCTCTCTGACACTGGACTACGCACATCGTACTCACCGAAGGAAATCACCTCCGGGCGATTTCCTTCGGTGAGTTTTACTACCACTTCAACCAACGTACGCCCCACAGTGAGAAACCGCCTAGTTTCAGTCGTGCCCGACCCGCTATCCTGGTCCTTGATGCTCAATACTCCGTTCCGCGGTAGGTCGCGTTGTCCGTCAAAGAGGGATGCGGTCTATGCATGACGAGGTACGCCGCGCCAAGCGATTCCATCAGAATGTGTATACGCTGGTGCGCTCCATACCGGTCGGTAAGGTGACGACTTACGGGACGATTGCCCTCGCGCTTGGCGCGCCGCGCCGCGCCCGACAGGTCGGTCAAGCGCTCGCCGGCATGTCCGACCGAGACGACGCGCCCGCGCATCGAGTCGTGAACTGTTCGGGCGTGCTGACCGGGGAACATGCGTTCGGGCCGCCCGGCACCATGCGCGCCCTGCTTGAGGCGGAAGGCGTCACGTTTCGCGAAGACGGTCGCGTGGATATGGTGCGGCATTTCTGGGAACCGGATGCCGAGCAGGTTCTCTTTACAGCCTGAAGAAAATTGCCTGATTCTCCCCTATTTTCGTCATATACCGTTGTAGTATGATGAGGAGTGTCTACTTCGCTGCTTCGGAAAGGAGAGGTGCCATGTCGGTTCATCGTCTGCCCGTTGTCCTGCTGCTGCTCCTGGCCATGACCGCGCCCGCGCTCGGCGTTGCCCGTGCCGCACCCTCCGTCACGGAGGTCGGCTGCGCCAGGCAGGGCTATAGTATGCCGGTTCCCGCGGGCTGGGTGGTGAAAGGGCGCTGCTCGTCGCACGCCTTGATCATCAGTAGCGATAAATCGATCCTTATGACCGTGAAAGTTACCCGGCATCCGTTCTGGGATCTCACTCAAGCACGATCCACGCTCGCCGCCGATCTCGGCGGGGGCGGGGTGCCCACCCCTACGTTTCATCGCGTAGACATCGGACGCCGCCACTATCTCGAAGGTAAAGTCTATGCCTCGGATACCGCCGGAACACCCCTGGAGTACCTCGAAATTATTACGCTCCGTCCTGGGTACGTCTATAGCTTCTTCGCGTCGCTGGTGCTTAGCACCAATCCCACCGCTACGATTATCGGCCCCGCCCGCGGCCAAAGCCACAATCCACGGTTGCCTGACGCACGCGAGGATATGGTCACGCGGCTGTGGAGCGCGATAACCTTCATGCCCCAGTAATAGACTTCACGCCGTCAAGAGAAGGTACACCGCCAACAGCACGGCCACGACAACGGTGCCAGCCGAGAGCACCAGGATCAGACTCGTGCCCGGGCGGTAGTCGCCATGCTCGATCGCCTGCGTCGTGGTGCGATGACGTAGCGCCGCGAGCACGACCAGTACGGCGCCGCAGGCAACCATGGCCACGCCGAAGCCGGTGGAAAGCCAAGCCGGGGTTCGTCGCGGCGCCTCCGGTCCCAGTTCACGGATCAGCAGGCCGAAGCGGGCAACCACGAAGCCGAGGGCCATGATCGCGATGCACGAGCGGACCCAGGCCAGGAGGGTTCGCTCGTTGGCCAGGTGGTCGCGGATCGCATTGGGATTGGCAGGCTTCTCAACTGGGTTCCGGTACGCGTCGTCAGGCACCGCCGATCCCCGATCATCTCATCAAGAAGCCAACGGCCATTCCGGCTGCTGGACGCCGGTGAACGATCGGGGCTACCATCACGTGCCGCCGACGGCGCCGCCTTGGCCCGTCTGATTGTCTCACTGTCTTCGATCAGTCATCCTATCAAGGGGAGCGGTTTTCGGGAGCCGGCAGGCCGCCGCATGCGATAGCGGAAGTGTACCAGGGTTGGCCGGGCCAACCACGGCAGTTATGGGAAGTGGAGCCGGTGGTGCGGAATGGGCCGCGGATACCTCTTACGGAGCCGGCGCCCCTCCCCTCTCTTGCCTTACATCCGGCGTATGTGTGGTTCGTCGTGGGCACGGTCTGTGTCGGCGCCTTCATGGGCCAGCTCGATGTCAGCATTGTCCAACTTGTCCTGCCCACGCTGGAGACGACCTTTCATGCACGCCTGAGTCTGGTCGATTGGGTCTCGTTGGCCTACTTGCTTGGGTTGGGCGCCGGTCTCCCCATTTTCGGGCGGCTCGCCGATATGATAGGGCGCAAGATCCTGTACACGGGCGGCTTCCTCGTGTTCATCGTGGGGTCCGCGCTCTGCGCCGTCGCCCCCACCCTTCCCTTGCTGATTGGGGCGCGCGTCTTCCAGGCGATTGGCGCGGGCTTGCTGCAGGCCAACAGTGTTGCCATCATCACGAAGGTGGCCGGCCCGCGCAGGCGCGGACGCGCCCTTGGCTTGCAGGGCGCCGCGCAGGCGATCGGGCTTTCCGTCGGTCCCAGCCTCGGCGGCATGCTTATCCAGAGCCTGGGCTGGCGCTGGGTCTTCTGGATCAACGTGCCGGTCGGACTACTCGGCGCGATCCTGGGTTGGCTCGTGTTGCCGAAGACACAGGGACTTCGGCCGAATCAGCGCTTTGACTGGGGCGGCGCCCTGCTCCTTGCTCCCGCGCTTACCGCGCTGTTGCTTGCCGTCAATGAGGGACGGCGGTGGGGATGGACGTCGCCAATCCTCCTCGCCTGCGCGATAGGGGGAATTCTTCTCCTCGCGGCATTTGTGCGGCACGAGCGGCGGACGGTAAACCCGCTAATCGATCTGGGACTGTTCAAAGTGGCCGCCTTCACCGCCGGCAACGTGGCCGGCTTGCTGTCCTACGGTGTCCTCTTCGCCGTTTTCTTCTTGCTCCCTTTCGACTTCGAGCGTGGCTACGGCCAGTCGCCGGCGGCGACCGGCTTGCTCTTGACGGCCGTGCCCATTGCCCTGGGCGTCGCGGCGCCGTTCAGCGGACGGCTTTCCGAGAAGATTGGCGCCCGCCCTTTGACCGTCGCGGGGATGGGACTTGTGACCGGCGCGCTACTGGCTCTGGTGTTCTTACTGGATGGTCAAGGTGCGAGACTCCCCCTGATCGTCGGCGCTCTGGTCGTCTTCGGGTTAGGGCAGGGCCTATTTACCGCACCGAACAACAGTGCCATCATGGGATCGGCGCCGGCGGAGCGTTTGGGGGTTGCCGGCGGTATCCTGAATGTCACACGCACCCTGGGCACCAGTCTTGGCGTGGCGGTCGCCACCGTTGTCTTTACCTTGCGCTTGACCTCTCTCGCCGGACATGCGATCAGTACGGCAAAGGCCTCGCGCGCCTTCGTCCTGGTCGGAGTCCGCGACACCCTGATCGTGTTCGCCGCGGCGGCCCTAGTCGCCGCCGGCATCTCGCTTCGGCGGGGAAGCGTCTCATCACCAACCGTCTCGATGCCCGCCGAGGGGAATTAAGGACCGGAATCCGCTGCGTGGGCAGTGACCGTGCCAATAGCGGTTATCATGGAGCGGAGTTGTGGCCGCATGGCCTGTGCTGATGAATCATGATCGAAAGGTTCTTGCCCCGATGAACTCACTCACCACGATTGCCGCCCGCGCCCGCCTTGGCGCTCCCAGCCGTGTCTTGTCCGCTGCCTGCCTTTCCCTCACGCTCGTCGCCGGTATAATTGGGACGCCCGAGGCCCGCGCCGCCGCGCCTAATCCCCTACCGGCCATGCTGACCGCCCTTGCCGACTCATCGGCCTTTCAGGTTACGTATATCGCGCACAGCACCGAGACGCCGCCCGCTAACGAAAAACTCACCCTGGTGCTGGTGCGCCGGACCGGCGTGCTTCAGGTCCATACCTTGGATGCGATGCGGCCCTCCGGGGCCGGTGAGATCACTATCGTCGAAAATGTCTCCTCCGGCGCCGTGGTCTGCTCGCGCGTCGCCTTCAACGCGCCTCTGCCCCTTACCGGAAAGTACGCCTGCGGCAAGCACGCCAAGCAGGCTCAGGCTCTCGCCCAGTCGGCCGAGCCGGTCTACGGCCTGCTCGGCAACAAGGCGACGGTAACCTTCGCCAGGGCGGCGGCACGGATGGTCGGAGGCGTACGATGCGCCGGCTATAGGTATGTCGCCCGCGCGGGCCGTTCCCACGGCACGGGCGCCGTGTACGTGGCGCCGTCCGGCCTGCCTTGCGAGGAGGATGCCGACACGTTTGCTCCGGCGATTGGGCCGACTGACGGAAAGACCATGGCCACGATCAAGTCGGTCACGATCTGGAGCCGAGTCGGCGATCGCCGCCTAAATATCCCTGCCGGTGTCATCCCGGCGAACACCGGCGACGGTAGCTTCGCCGTACAGCCGGCCGTTGCGAAGGTTGGCGGCCTGGTCACCCTGAGTGGTCGAACCAAAGGCGGTGAATTCTTTGTGCCGCCGTTCGTGCAGATGGTAGACATGAAGCTGCACACGGTCACCCGGCCCTCCGATGTCCAATGCGGCGGCACTTCCGCGGAGCCTGTCGCCTTCGGCCAGGTCGTGAACAGTGGGCCATACATGGCAAAAGGAGCGCCCGCCGGTAAAGCCTGGCGGGTCACCTTCCGCATTCCGACCCACCTGTCCACCTACGGGAAGGCCGCTGGAGGCAACGATACGTCCATTCCTACCCCGCCCGGCGTCTATCGCCTGGTCGCGTCCTTTGGGCCGGCTTTCTTCTGCCCCTCGGCCTTGCCGACTGCCCATGGTAAGCTCACCCAGGTCTCGACCGTGACCGTGCTGCCTTAATCGCGGGAGGCTGTGTTAGCCAAGCACCAGGCCTCCCATACCCATCCAACTGCTGATGAATGCGACGCGTTCCGGCTGACGGTGCCGATTGGCCCACTCACGGATCGCCGCCGCAAAGCCGATGTCGTGGCCGCGTTCACGGCTGACCCCATACTTCAAGTCACTTACCTGCATATATAGGTCGCCCTCCTCGGCGGTGCTTCCGGTTTGCAGCAAGTGCGCCGCTCTCAACTGTCGGGCCACCGGCGCGAAGATCTGCTGCCGCCAGTCCTCGGCCGCTTCACGCAGCGACGCTCGACGTCCGCGCTCATTCAAATACCATCGGTGTTCCCGAATCTGCCGTAGCGCCTGCCCGTAGCGGGCTGGGGTACCGAAGGCGACGGTGCGAAGCCCGGTGCGCAGGCCAAAATCGATCCGGGCCGACTGCAGTGGGTTGGCGCTGTCGACCCGGGGCAGGCACTCTGTTACCACTGCATCCAGATAAAGTTGGCCGACCTGCAATGCCGCCGCCACCCTGTGATGCCCGTCGAGCACATAGCAGGCTCCATCCAGCCGGTACACTTCGATGGGCGGAAAATGAGCGCCGTCTTCCATGGCCCGAATGATTCCGCGCAGTCGGTCAGTGAGGCGCTTCCCGATACGGAAGCGGCGGTCCAGTTGGCGATAGCGGTCTACACTGCCGACCACGGTATTGACGGCAATCGGCTCTACGTGCGGCGGCAACATGGTGAGCAGGGGGTCTCCGGCGCCGCCAAAGGGAAAGCGGACCACTGACCCCCGCCCAAATCGTCGTCCGCGAAAGTGCAAAAATGGACTGTCCATCGGTGTCCTGCCGTTCCTTTTCCGGTACTGCCGGATCACGAGAGGATGTACCTCTCACCACCAAGCCTACCAGAAGGGGCCTGAGCTGACACCACCCAACCCGGGTAAAACTGCCCAACCGATCGAGGTTTTTACCGAAACTTTACAGTTGCTTAGCGGGCGAGGCTGCCTACTACGCCCACCAGGCGATCGATCTCTTCGACGGTGTTGTAATGCACCGGGCCAACCCGGACCATGCCGCCCTGTTCCTCCAGCCCCAGGCGTTCGGTGAGGGACAGCGCATAGTTGTTCCCGCTCCACACGTAAATTTCCTCGTCGCCCAGGCGCTTGGCAACGACGTCCGGATGCATGCCCGCCAGGGTGAAAGAGACGGTGGGCACCCGCCGATCAAAGCGGGCCGGATCGGTGATACCCCAGATCGTTACGCCGGGAATGCCCTGCAATCCCGCGATCAGACGCGCCCCAAGATCGCGCTCCTGGGCCCGCATGGCCTCCAACGCATGAAGCAGGCGTCCCCGCCGTCCTTCCGGTGCTCCTTCTACGCGCACGCCGGCTTCGGTCGCCGCGTCGCCCACCTGCTCAAGATAGGAGATGGTGCCGAGCAGGGCGGCGCAACCCTCGAAATTGAGCGTTCCGGTCTCAAACTTGCCGGGCGGCATAGTGGTTGATGGACGCACCTTATAGGCATGTAGCCGTTCCAGGTGCTCCCGTTTCCCGTAGAGGATGCCCATGTGCGGGCCAAAGAATTTATAGGAGGAGCAGACTAGAAAGTCGCAATCCAATGCCCGCACGTCGATCGGCCCGTGCGCCGCATATTGTACGGCATCGATGTAGGAGAGCGCTCCGGCCCGGCGGGCCAGGCAGCAGACGGCAGTCACGTCCACGGTCGAGCCCACCAGGTTGGAGCAGTGGGTAACGGCCAGCAGCTTGGTGCGCGGCGTAATTTGGGCTGCCAGGTGCTCCAGGTTCAGCGTGCAGTCCTCGGGATGGATGTCGGCCACCTTGATCACCACGCCGCGCTCCTCCAGAGCGCGCCAGGGCGCCACGTTGCCGTCGTGATCGAGCGTGGTCACGATGATCTCATCGCCTGCTTGCAGGCTACGCCCGATGGACCGACTGAGCGCGAAGGTGAGCGTGGTCATGTTCTGGCCGAAGACGATCTCATCGGGAGAGGTGGCGCCGAGCAGGTCGGCCATGGCGGTATGGGCCTCGTTGAACAGGCCGGTCGCGGCGCGGCTGGTCCGAAAGAATCCATCCAGATTGGCGTTGGCGCTCTGGAAATAATCCACTGTGGCGTCGATCAGTTCCTGAGGTACCTGGGTACCGGCGGGATTATCCAGGAACGCGGGAAGCCTGCCGTCTACCTCTCGATGGAGGGCGGGAAAACGGGCGCGGAACGGCGCGAAGTCCAGACGGGGTTGGGTGGATGCACTAAGCACGAAAGACCTCCAAAAGCAGCGCGGTACGAGCGGCGAGCCGCGCGGCGTCGGCGAGGATACGAGCAGTTTTCCTCCTCGGTCAAGTGTAGCGGGTGAGAGAGCCATGGGGATCCGGAAAAACCGCCTACATTTCCTTCTTGAACACGATTATCTGCAACTGCTTCTTTTTCGAGTCAGCGGCCAGATACTTCGCGGCTTCCGGGTCAAGGGCGGGGTGCCAGTTCTCAGTCCCCGGGACCTTGTCAAATCGCTTGGTAATCTGGAACCTGGTGGCGGGCTTGAACAGCACTTCCATTTCCTTGGTGAACTTGGACATTTCCGCCACCTCTCGGCCGGTCCTGGATTCAACGATTTCGAGCACGTCGTGCTGCTTGCCGGCATTACCGGCCACGAAATGGCTCTTCGTCGAGCTCATAAACCCCATATCGGCGACGGTCGCGCCCGGCTGGTTTAACTCTTTATAGCCAGCGAAAAGACCGGTGTGCCGGTACAGCGTAGCCGTTACGGGCGCCAACTTGTTCAGGCCGGATACAGTGGCTTTGGTGAGCGCCTGTTGGTTCGCGTCAAACTTTTTGGTGCCCAGATCCTTACGCAAGGGAGTATTGTATTCTCCGAACAGCGGTGTCGTGTAGCCGAAAATGGCGGTGGCTTCCGCCGAAGAAAGGCCCTTGATGTTCTTGTTCGTCGCGCTCTGCCGGTGGCCATGCGCGGTTGTCGCCATGTCGTTGTACGCCGTTCCGAAGGGCTTAAGCTCCTCCTGATCGGCGGTCAGCGCGCGTTTGGCCGCGATATCCTTCACGTGCGCCAGCGCCTTGCCCGCATCGTTCTTCTTGTGTTTCGCATCATCCTTCTTGAGTTTGTAATTAGGGTCGCCCAGTACCTTCGCCATCTCGGGATCTACTTTTGCGATGTGATGACTCAGTAGCGCCGACTTGATCAGGTTTACTACGTCACCGACATTGCCCCGCAGTACCGTCAGGTGCTGGTCCGCGAGTGGGACGTTACCGCTCCCGAGCGCCTTGCTGGCTTCGCCGAGCAGAGACACATCCTGATCTTTCCATGTATCGAGATATGCCTTGGGTAGGCCGATGTCCTCGCACAGATGCTGCTTGTGTGCTTTGATCTCTGCTATCGGCAACTCCAGTTTAATGTCGGCGATCAACTTGTCCACCAGTTGCCGTTTTGCGCCGGCCTTCGTGCTCTTGTTCAATAATCTCCATGTTGTCGCCAGGCTCCTCACACGGTTCAGTGCGACAACCTCCTGAGCCGGCCGATTCGCCTTGAGATATTTTCCGTAGGCATCACTGATTCGCGCAAACCTACTGTTGGTAAGTGTCGCCTTGGTCGTGACCAGGCTCTTGAAATCGTCGTTCTTGATAGTGAGCTTGCGCTGGACGAACGTGCCTTCCGGCTTCACCGATCCAGGCGCGTGTGCATGCGCCGACTGAGCACCAGCGTGCGTGCCCGAATTGCCCGCCGTCGTGCTCCCTCGGCGCCCGATTGGGGCGACCGTCCGTTGTGCCGACCGCGGTTGAGCCATCCCGGCGCTCGTGTACTGCCGCAGGAGGGCATTTACCGCGGCGTTCCCCGCCGTGCGCTGTAGTTGCAGGATCATCCCCTGGGTGGGAGTAAGCGCCGCCTGGCGGCTCGGCTTGTCGACCGGGGACATGCGGCGCTGGAGGGTCCGACCGCAATGCACCGCCTTGGCGGTTCGCGTATACATATGCGATGTGCTCATTGTTTCGCGCCTCTTTCCTGTACACCCTCACCGGTCGGCCGCAACGCGCCCCAAACCCTTCATCGTGGTCGCCCGCGCCAGGCAAACGGCCACGGCCGTTTACAACCTGGGACGCTGATGGGCCTGCTATTGCCCGCACTGTGGCAGATCAGGTGTGCGATGTCCACACGTTAGGCGCCGGTTCACGCACATTTCACGCACATGTTCGTCCGCCGTTTACCTGGCCTGGCGAGTGGGCGCCCATCCTCTCGTGGTCCCCTCAAGAGCACGCGATGCCGACCGCATCCGTCGTGGGCAAGGATGACCACCATGGATCCTTCGCCTTTTGGTTCGCTGCTCAAGCGGTTTCGCCTCACCGCCGGCCTGACTCGGGAGGCACCGGCCGAACGGGCGCGGAAAAGTACGCGCGGTCTCCCGGATCTCGAGCGAGGGCTGCGCCAACCGCCGCGCCAAGATGACATCGAGTTGCCTGCCGAGGTGCCCTGGCGCCGTACCTTCGCATGGCTCACTCCGGCCACCTGTTCCGCCGCTTGCCGCGCCGACTGGGAACAGGCTAGATTTCTTCTTCCACAAGGTCCGGACCTTGCTGCATTCTACGCATCCACTCCTGCTCCTCCCGTTCCAGATCAGACCAGGAGGCCTTCCTTCTCGGGATCGACTACCACCCGGTTGGGATTCAGCGCATTAAGGCGCGCCCGCAGTGGGTCATCCACTTGGTTGGGATTCGTATTCGGCGTCAGCGCATTGAGACGCTGCTGCGCGCTCCGATCGAATGCCGGATTCTGGGGATCAACCACTATCTGGTTGGGATTATTCGGCGTCAGTCCGTTGATACGCTGCTGCACGCTCCGATCGAACGCCGGATCCTGTGGATCGACTACCACCCGGTTGGGATTCAGTGCATTAAGGCGCGCCCGCAGCGGGTCCTCCGCCTGATTGGGATCCGTAGTCTGCTTCAGCGCATTGAGACGGGCCCGCAGCGGGTCCTCCGCCTGGTTGGGATCCGTAGTCTGTTTCAGTGCATTAAGGCGGGCCTGCATCTGGTCACCCACCGGATCGGGATTCGTAGGTTGCTTCAGTGCATTAAGGCGGGCCCGCATCTGGTCACCCACC
>JAICHN010000031.1 GCA_025924845.1 Chloroflexota bacterium
AGCGGGTTACCGAAAATGTGGCGCGGGTGATCGTCGGTAAGAACGAGGTGATCCGCCTGGTGCTGGTGGCCTTGTTGTGCGATGGCCATGTCCTCCTGGAAGATGTACCGGGGACTGGGAAGACAATGCTCGCCCGTGCGGTCAGCGGTTCCCTGGGTTGTACGTTCAAGCGGCTGCAATGCACGCCCGATCTGCTGCCCAGCGACGTCACCGGTGTCTCGGTCTACAACCAGAAAACCGGCGAGTTTCAGTTCCACGAGGGCCCGGCGTTCGTCAATGTGCTGCTGGCCGATGAGATCAATCGGGCCACGCCGCGCACTCAGTCCGCCTTGCTGGAAGCGATGGGCGAACGGCAAATCACCGCCGATGGCCTGACCCGCGTGCTGCCCCGACCCTTCATGGTCCTGGCTACTCAGAATCCCATCGAGTATGAAGGCACCTTCCCCCTGCCCGAAGCGCAAATGGACCGCTTTTTGATCAAGCTGCGCCTGGGCAATCCGACCCTGGAGGAGGAGAAGCGTATCCTCCGCAATCAACAGCGCGAGCACCCCATCGAACATGTGCGGCCGGTGGCGGAACGCGAGGAGGTCGCGGCGCTGCAGCGCGCGGTGTGGGAGATATACGTCGACGATTCCCTGGTCGATTACATTGGACGGATCGCCATTGCCACGCGCGAGCACCCGGACCTCGCGGTCGGCGCGGGCACGCGCGGTACGCTGGCCCTGTTCCGCGCCTCGCAAGCCCTGGCCGCCCTTTCCGGTCGGGCCTATGTGACGCCCGATGACGTCAAGGCCCTGGCCCCGGCGACTCTCTGCCATCGCGTGATGCTCAAGGCCGAGAGCGAATTGCGCGGCCGAACCGCCGATCAGATCGTACGGGCTATTCTGGATACCACGCCCGTACCGATCGAGGAATCCGTTCCCGCCGACTCGATGGATGTCGTGGCCGGCCAGGAGCCGGTCTCCGCTCCCGGTTCGCCGCGGTGAGAATCGCCGCCATTCTGCTGCTCATTCTTGCCGCGTACTTTCGGAGCGGGCCACTCTTCTTCGCCGTCGCCGTGGCCCTGGTGGTGTCGGAGGGCGCTCGCCTCTGGCTGAGGGCCGTGATCGGCAAGCTGAGAGCCGGCAGGATGCTGGAGCCGAGGCTCTTTTTCGGGGAGGCAGCCGAAGTGCGCCTGACCTTTGTCAACGATAGCGCGCTGCCCATTCCCTGGCTGGAGATCCACGAATCGATGCCCGCCGCGTTGGCTCTCCCAAATGTGCTCTCCAGGGTGCTGCACCTGGCCCCGCTGCAGGATGCTACCGTCTCCTACTCGCTCAAAGGGCGGCGGCGCGGATTCCATACGGTGGGACCACTCACCGCTGCCGTAGGCGATGTCTTTGGCCTGGTCCGCCGCGAAATGCAGTTGGCCGGCCTGCAAAGTCTCCTCGTCTACCCGCGCATCCTCTCCGTTGACGAGTTGGAGTTGCCGGCAGTTGCCTTGTTTGGTACGGTGCGCAGTCGGCGCCAACTCGTCGGCGATCCCTCTCGTCAGCACGGCGTGCGTGGCTACCTGCCCGGTGACCCTTTGCACGATATCCATTGGCCCGCTACGGCGAACACCGGCATCCTGCAGGTCAAGCAATACCAGCCTGCTACCACGCACCAGACCGTGGTTTTCCTCGATCTGGATGTTCGGGGCTATAGCGTGCCTGATGTGTTCGCCGCGGCCGAGTTCGCAATCAGTGTCGCCGCCACCGTGGCGAGCCGCCTTACCGAGCAACGACAGGAGGTCGGACTGGTGACCAATGGCCTGGTGCTGGTGGCGCCTGTCGAGTATCAGGACGCGACGGCGGAAAGCGATGGCTTTCCTGTACAGCTCGACGCCTTCAGCCACTCGGTAGATGACGTGGGTCAAGCCGACGAGCCTCTCGGTCGCGCCCCCGCTCCGATTGGTCCGGCAAGGGGCCGCACTCATTTGATGCGTATACTGGAGGTACTGGCGCGCGTCGAGCTCAGCGAACATGGCGAGTCTTTGATCGGGCTGCTCACCCGGCGCACCCTGGCCCTTCCCTGGGGTACCACGTTGGTGATCGTGGCGGGTAGGACTACCGATGAATTGTTTCCCGCTCTGCACAAGCTGCGCCAGGTGGGACTATTGGTAGTGTTGTTCCTGATCGAGCCCAACCCGGATCGAGCCGCCGTCGAGGCGAGGGCGCGGGCGGTGGGCGCCGCGCTTCACGTGGTGTGGCGTGCGGCCGATTTACAGGCGTTACGCGCATGACCGCGCCAATCAGCCGGGTCCACGAGGGGCGATCTGATGTTGAAGATATCGTGCGCGGGGGAATTACCCTCATCAGCATCTGGGTCGGGGTTGGACTGCTGGCGGCGGGAACGTTGCTGCCTCTCCACTGGATGCCCTATGAACTCGCCGTGCTGTGCTGTGTACTGGTGATCCTGCCCGGCACGGTGGTGCTGACCTCACGCCGCGTTGTCGGTATGGTCGGCCTGTCCGCGTCCGACTTCGCGCTGCGCGTCGGAGTGACGCGCTGGACCATCGTAGGTCTGCTGGTGGCGGCGCTCCCTTTGTACCAAACGCATCTCGCCGGCCTCTCCGGCGGACGGATCCTTCCTACCATCGTCGGGGCGCTCGCTCTATGCTGGGTGGTGAGCGCGATAGCCGCCGGACTCACACGATCCTGGGCCACCCTTCAGGTCCAACCCTGGGAAATCGGCGAGTCCGGCGCGGTAGACCTTACCTCGGCCGATCTCGAGCGGGGAAGCCGCGTGGATCGGGCCGGTTTGTTACGAGATCTGTGGCGCCAATGGTTGGCGGGCGAGGTAGCCCTGGCCGCCGTTTTGCTGATCGGCGCCCAACTGTCCCACGCGCATGAGGGGGCGGCCATTGTCGGGCTCGTCGCCCTGATCCTCTATACGCTGCTCGGCTTGCTGCTCTTGAATCAGGCCGCGCGGGCCAGGCAGACGGTTCACTGGCAGCTTTCAGGCGTTACGATTCCCCCGGAACTGGAACGCACCTGGAGCGGCGCCGGGGCGCGCGTCATTGTCGCCGCGATGCTCGGCCTGGGCGTGCTCCTTCTGATTCGGGCGCTCGATGTGGCGCACACCGTGGTCAACTGGGTAGCGGTCAGCATTCTGCTGCCCCTTTTGGGACCATTGTTGCGTTGGCTTCAACACCTGGGCAGCACGATGGGAGGCGTCTGCACCACCAGTTCTGCTTGTGGAAGCCCCGGCGGTGGGCGGAAAATCACGCCGCCGCCTCGCCCGGTACCCCCGCAGCCTCAGCACCCAACCAACCTCAACCTGGATTGGCTGCTCCACCTGTGGCCCTTCGCGGCGCCGGGCCTCGTCCTGCTCATTCTGGTCACCACCTATTGGCGCACGCGGGGCAGCACGACAAAGCTCGGCATCTGGCGCGAAATGCTTGCCAACTTGCGCAACGATCTGCGCCATCTGTTTCGCTTCCTCTGGCGACCGGCCAGAAAACTGATCGTGCGAGCGGCCGAGCGTGCCCTGGTGACGAGTACCCGGCGTATGCGGGCGGCGCGGCGCCGCGACCGCACGGCATGGGACACACCGCGCCGAACCATAATCGGCCTCTACCTTTCGGCGCTGGCCTTTGCCGCACGCCGCAAACATCCGCGCCGTCCCGGTCAGACACCGCTCGAATACGCCGGCGAGCTTGCCGAGCGTCTCCCCGCAGGCAGGAACACCTTGAACAGCATGACCGAGCTGTTTGTCTCGGTGCGCTACGGTCAGGAGCCGGCAGGGGAGGAGAACGTAAGCACCATGCGGTCGCTCTGGACGGCCTTCCGCTCGCTGTGGTCTTGAATAGGTTCCATCGGACGGATCGGACCGATCCGTCCGACCAGCCCGCCCGTCCCATCAAATCCCGGCGGACCGCTCCAGGAAAATCGGCAGTGGATACGCACTCTCGCCGCCCGCGATGATCTTTGCCACATTGCCGGCGGCATCGCGGACATAGCGAATCGCCTCGCCGCGCGACGCAAAGCCCGGTGAGTCCGTCAAGCGGAGGGTATGTTCATCCTCCACCGCCAGCCGAGTGACTACCGCCATCGGGTCATCCGCCTCCGGACTTAACGCCACCAGGGCATGGCCGAACCTTGCCACGTCGATCACGCCGTTGGAATGCACGAAGCGCCCAGTGAATTGCTCGTGGGCGAACGTAGGCGGCTTCTCGCCGGTGCCGTCCTGACGTAGCGCGAACTGAATGATGCTCAGGATGCCGCGGACCAGGAGATCAGCCGGCCCTCCGGATTCGTTGGTAAGCACGCTGACCACGAGACGATCCTTGGGATCGAACATAGTCTGCGTGATAAAGCCGGGAAAGCCGCCCGAATGTCCGACCAAGCGCCGCTCGCCCAGGTCGGCGATCACAAAGCCCAGGCCATAGAAACGGCTATTTTGATCGGCTTTCCAATAGGGCTGTTGCATCTCGCGCTTCGACGCGTCGCACAGCAGCGTATCGTTCCCAAAGAAATGGCCGGCCGCATAGCGGCACAAATCCTCCGCCGTGGCATAAAAGCCGGTCGCGGAGGCCAGGGCTCCCGTATCGATATGCGGCAGCGGCCGCCGCGCCAACCCGAATCGGCGCATCGTGTAGCCGGTAGCCAGGCGGCTCCGCGCATGGTCGTCGAGTTCCGGGCCGGTATTGGTCAATCCCAGGCGCTCGATGATATTGTGCCGGACGTACTGGTGGTACGACTCTCCGGCTGCCGCCGCGACCACCATGCCGAGCAATCCGTACCCGATATTGGAGTACTTGAAAGTCTCGTTCGCGGGGAGGACGGGTCCGCCTTCCTCCACCATTCGGCGTAAGCCGGCGAGGTCCGGGAATGGATGGTCGAGTTGCCAATGGTCCGCGTCATCTCCGTCCCGTACAATGCCTGCCGCGTGATTGAGCGCCTGGCGGATCGTTACGTTGCCGAGGCCGGTGACCGGCGCCAGCCATGGACTGAAGCGGGCCAGCGGATCGTCCAGGCGCAGCGCCTGCCTCTCCACGAGTTGCATGATCGCGGTGGCCGTGAACGTTTTGGAATGGGAGGCGATACGGAAGATATGGCCCGGCGTCATGGCGATTCGCTGTTCCAGATCGGCGTAACCGTACCCCTTCAACAGCAGGAGCCGATCATCGTGGCCCACGGCGACCACCACGCCGGGAATCTCGCGCCGGTCCTGCTGCACCTCCACCCATTGATCGGCGTAGGCGACGGCCTGATGCAGCAACTCGGGGTCTATCTTACTCATCTACATTCCTCGATCAAACTATGCCGACCGCTAGCGCACGAATCTCCAATGGGTCAGCATCGTGTATAGCAGCGGGCCGGCCGCCGCGGCTGCTCCGTCCCCGCCAAGCGCGCCCAGGCGCGGGACCAACCCTAAATACTCTGCGTGAGACCCGAAGCGCGGGCGGAGCGAGTGAGTGCATCGAGAACGCGCATGTTCGCCACCGCATCCTCGGCCGGGTAGCGTAACGGTTTACCCTCGCGCAGGCAAGAGGCGAACTCCTCCGCCTCCAGCCTGTATTGGTCCACACCGGGGATACTCTCCTCGTGCCAACCCCCGGAATCAGTATGGATGACGCGCGTGTCCACCGTGCCCGGTACGAACGCGGCCGGCACCTCGATCGTCCCGGTGGTGCCCACTACCATGTAGCAGCCCTGACCGGCCGCGCGGAAGCCACTGTCAAAAGTCGCGGTCCGCCCGTCGGAAAAGGTAAGAATGCCCGCGAAGCCTATCTCCACCCCATACTCGGGCCGGAAATCCCAGGTGGCGGTGGCGGCGATCGGCTCCTCGTCGAACAGTAGGCGCGCCGCGTTTACGCAATAGCAGCCCACGTCCATCAGGGCGCCGCCTGCCAGATTCGCCTGGAGCCGCACATTTGCCGGGTTGAGCGGACTCATGTTGAAGGTGAAGGCGGAACGGATCGCCCGAAGTTCGCCAATCGCCCCGGCCGCCATCAGCGCCCGAACTCGGGCGTGCTGTGGGTGGAAACGATACATGAACGCTTCCATCAGCAGTACGCCGTGCCGCTTGCAGGCAGCGACGAGGGCCGCCGCTTCGGTTGCATCTCGGGTCAGCGGCTTTTCGCAGAGGACCGCCTTACCGGCCTCGGCGGCCCGCAAGGTCCATTCGGCATGCATATTGTTAGGGAGTGGATTGTAGACGGCGTCCACCTCGGGGTCGGCCAGGAGGTCGTCATACGAGCCGTGCGCGCGGGGGATGCCGAACTTTTCGGCCACCGCCGCGGCGCGGGCGAGGTCGCGGCTTGCCACAGCCGCGACTACTCCATTATTGGAGGCCATGGCGCCGGGGATAAAGCGATGCACGGCAATGCCGGCCGTACTCAGGATGCCCCAGCGCACCCGATCGGTAGCGCTCATATCTGCCCTCCCCGGCTACTTACCGACTCAAAAATATGCATCACTCAAACATCATGATGCTCTGGGTGGAGTGCATGCGCCCATACACGAAGCGAACGAACCCCGAATAGCGGTCACGCGGTATCCTCTTCCAGGCCGCCACCACATTTGGTTCGCCCTGCCAGTACGAAGTGATGAGGGCGCAACGTTGCGGCGCTTCAATAAAACGGAGGCGATTCTCCACCCACCCCTCGCCGCCGGTTAGAGCCTGGCCGCGCATCCAGTCCGCGGTTCGTGCGGTCGTCCAACCCAGAGTGTGCAGCCGCCACGCTCCCGCCGTGCCCAGGCCCGCGTGATAGTGGGTCAATATGGCCGAGAGGCGGTCGTCGTCCGTGCTTACCCAGTCGATCAGGTGCAGCCCGTAATCGGCGATACCCTCGAAGGTACAGGAGCTGGCCGAGTTGACTACCGAAAGAAGCCCATCGGCCGGGGCAAGCCCCTCGGCATACCAGTGTTCACGCAGCTTGAACTGTACGTAGTGGCCGGGATAGCCCTCGTGTACGGCAAGGTGTTTGAGCCCGGGGCGAGTAAGCACCGGATCAATGTTCAGCTCGATCGTCCTGCCCAGGTAGTCGGCCCGCGCGTTAAAGTGGGCGCCGCGCAGAGTCGCCACGCCCATACCGTCCGACTTCGGGGCCGGAAGAGGGATAACTTCGGCAGTACGGTCCCACGCTTGGTCGAGTAATTCCGTGAGCACGGCCACGACATCTTCAGATCGCACCAGGTGACGCTGCTCCCAAGCCGCGCACTGAGCCTTCAGATCTCCGGCGTAGCCCATGGCGGTAAGCAAGGTGCGCATTTCCCGCCGCATCGCGTCCAGTTCGGACTCCGAGGCAGGGTCCGCCGGCACATGCAGGAAACGCTCGATCTGAGTTGCCAGGGGCAAGGGGCTCTGGTGCTGCTCGATGAGCGCGGCGGTGGAGGCGCAGAGCTGCCGATAATAGATTCGGCGGTCGGGCTCGGGGAGCGTCGCGGCGGCGGAGGCCAGTTCCGCCAGGCGAACCTGGGCGTCCGAAAAATCCCTAAAGGCAGTCGGTTGATGGTTCGGCGCCATGTTGACCACGACCAGCCGATCGTCATCTTCACTGCCAGGCGCCCGAAGCAGTTGGTCAACGCCAAGCAGCGCCCCTGCCATCTCTTCGCCGTAGGCAAGCGTTGCCTCACTGAGCATGATCGGCCTCCGCGCGCATCGCCGCGGCTACGCGAGCCACGGGCACCGAGCCGTAGGAAAGAAAGCGATCGTGAAAGCGGCGGAGTGAGAACGCATCGCCCCGTGACGCCTGGAGTTCCCGGCGCAGCCGCCGGATCTGCTCCGTGCCCATCATATACATCAGCGCATTCCCTGGAAACATGCTGTTCTTGACCGCTTCGGCCATGGCCGCCTCCGGCCCCATTGCCGTACGGTCACGATACTGTGCGGCAGCCTTCTCCAGAGTGTAGTCTCCGCGGTGTAGTTTTATGTCTACAATGGCCCTTACCGCCATACGCAGTTTGCCGTGTTGTTCGGAGTAGTATTCCAGCGGGGTCAACGCGCCAAACTCGGCCATCAGGTCGGTAGCGTAGCAGGCCCATCCCTCGGTCATCGTGCCGCCGCAGAAGAGGGCGATGCGCGATGCGCAGTCCACCCCGGCGATCTGACCGATGCGCGAGGCGGCGCGGTAGGCATGGTAGTTCTGGACGTGGTGACCAAGGCCGGCATGATGCATCACATGGTTCAGTTTGATCGCACTGTCATTGGTCGCTTCCAGCCGCCGCGTCTGCTCCGCCGGAGGAAGATCCGCGTCAATCGGCGGCGCCAGGTACTCCACCGGCGTGAGATCGTCAAAGGCGGCGGGCGCTCGATAGTAAAGGAAATAAAGCTTTGCCGCCGCTTCGCGCGCCCAGGCAGGCTGCTGCACGAAGCGGATTGGATATTCCGGCCAACTGACCAGATCCGCCGCCACCGCGGCGTCTCTACTTTCGTCCCATACCCGCTCGAAACTCGGTAGGTACTGGTCCACCGTGGGGTGTAACTGGTGCAATTGCGCTAAAGCCTCCTGCCAGGTGCGCGCCCCAAAGTCGCGCGCGTGACTGGTGAGGTAGGCGACCTGGGAACTCGCTTGCTCCTCGGATATGCGCAGGATTTCGTTCGCGTCCTCGCTCAGCCAATGACCACGCCGAATCAAGCGGTCTAGCGCTTCATCACCGCATCCGTAGCTGCCACCTTCCTTCAACTCGGCGGCAAGATAACGCTGAAACTCTACTAGCGCGGTGGCTGCCCTGGCCGCGGCCCGGCGCATCGATGCATTGTCCACGCCCAGATCCGCGGCAAAGCGGTCCAACCCCGCGCCAAACAGAGCCAGAGCGCCCTCACATTCACGCACGGCGCGGTCAATCCAGGCCGGAGGCGCGACATGGAGACGATCCCGCGTGGCGGCGAGGAGCGCCGGGATTGCTTCCAGCCGCGCGATCACCGCTTCCTCTCGTTGCGGCCAGGGCGCGAAGGGGCGGAGCAGCAAGGCGATTACCCCAAAAACCGCCTCGCCCATGATCAGGCTGGGATTGCCACGCCACATATGCGAGGACTCGTATTCCCAGGCTTGAATTTCCAGCATGCCCTGGGCCAAATCGCGATCCAGCGCCTCGGCCTCGTTCAGACTTTCCGTCGGCAAATTGCCAAGCTCGCGGAGGCGTGCCCGCACCTGGGCCAGCGCCTGGTCCAGCCCATCTCTCGTCAGATCGGGTAACTGGTGGTCGTGTTCATGCCTGCCGATGAAGGTCGCGCTCACCGGCTCACGGCTAAAATAATCAGTGAAGAAACCGTCAAGCCAGGCAGTGAAGCGCGGAGCGTTACTGTTCATCAACTTATTGCTCCAGGGGTAGGTCAACCCACCGGCGTTCGTGGTGCGACCGCTCCACGGCATTGACCACTTCTTGCACCCAGGCGCCGTCTCTCATGCCGCCGCGGCTCTCACCGCCGGATCGGATCTCGTCAATGAAATCCTTAATCAAGTTTGCGTAGAATAGCGAGCGCCAGGACTCAGTGGGGACGCCGCCGCGGGGATAGAAGTTGGCCGGGATCTCCCGCTGCTTAAACTCCACATCGTCCGGAGTTGCCGTCTTGATCGTCTCGGCAATGCCGAACTCCTCGATCAAGCGGCAGATGATCGCGCCCTTACTGCCATAGATTCGCGCCTCGATCCCCGGGTAATTGCCGACCGTCACATAGCTGGTCTGGATCGAGCCGATCGCCCCGTTGGTGTATTCACCGATAAAGATATCTCCATCATCAATGTTCATGCGCATCATCGTGCCCGTGGCACGCACCATGCGCTCGGGAACGAAGTTACGCATCACGCCGGTCACTCGGCTATAATCGGCGCCCACCCACCAGTGACCGATATCGATGATCGGCGCTCCATACCCCTCCAGCGACGAGGTTTGCAGTACGGACTGGTCGGCGGTGTGATCGACCTGACGGAGGGGAGTGTTCGGGTCGAGCCATTGCGAATTCTGCTCGTAGCCATTGAAGATGAACGGCTCCCCGATAAAGCCGCCATCAATGAGCGACTTCGCGTAGAGTACACCGGGGCTATAGCGAAAGGTGAAGCCAAGCTTGGTCCTCAATCCCTTGCGATCCGCCAGTTCCGCCGCGCGCCGCGTTTCACGGAAGTCGAAGGCCACCGGCTTCTCGCACAGGACATGCTTGCCTGCTTCCAGCGCCGCGAATGCCAATTCACGATGGGTATGGGAGGGCGTGGCGATATCCACCACGTCAATATCGGGCCTACTCACGATCGCTTGCCAGTCGTGATCGGCCTCGGCGATGTTGAGTTCCCTGGCCATGGCCTCGGCCCGGCCGCGCTCCACATCGCCCAGCACCACCACCGTGCAGCGCGGATCACGCTGCCAACCGGGGATGTGGGCGCTACGGGCCCAGGCGCCCGCGCCCAGGACTGCGACCCGGAGCTTGCTCTCGTTCATCTCACTCCTCTTTTCCCACATAATCGATCGTTGCCGACGCGCCTGGCCTGCCGCGTCTCATGGGTCATCTAAGCGGGCGATCCCAATACGCTTATTCCGCTTCCAGCGGCTGCGTGGCCTCACGGAAACCCTGACGCCGCGACACGGACGACGCCGCCGCGACAACGGCGGCGATCAGATCAGGCAGCGTGTCGGCGCTCACCCGGAAAGAAGGCCCCGAAACGCTAATCGCGGCGATCACCCGCCCCGCCGCGTCACGAATGGGCGCCGCGATACATTTGACGCCGTACGATCGCTCTTCATTGTCGATGGCATAACCCCGCCGTCGTATGACGCTCAATTCGGCCAGCAGGGTATCGGGCGAGGTATGAGTATGCTCAGTCAAGGCGGGCATTCCGGTCTGTTCGAGCAGAACCGCCACCTCGTCGTCCGGGCGATCCGCCAGCATCACCTTCCCCAGAGCGGTGCAATGGGTGGGATGGCGAGTGCCAATCCGCGATTGAATGCCGACCTCCCGTTGCGCGTGCTCGATTGCCACGTACACTACTTCGCCGTGATTGAACACCCCCAGGCTCGCGGTTTCGCGGCAGCCGGCAGCGAGTTCCTCCAGGGCTCGACGCGCCGCCTGTGGGAAATCGAGCGTGGAAAGGTAGGAAGAGCCCACCTCAAAGGCTTTGATCCCCAGCGTGTAGCTCCCGTCGATTTCCTGCTCGAGGAACTCGGCGACACGCAGGGTTTCCACAAGGCGATAGAGGGTCCCCTTGGGCACGTCAACCAGCCTGCTCAGATCAGCCAGGGAATGGCGCGCGGCTTCCGGGGTAAAGCAGGACAGCACTGCCAGCCCTCGGGTCAGCGCCCGTACCTGATAGTTCGCGCTCGCGGGCTCGTCAACCACGAGGCGTCTCCTCCCCGTCTAGTCAGCCGTGATCAGTACAGCAAAGAATAGTCGAGCACGTTACGCAAGGGCTGTCCGTCGAGGTAGCGCCGCAGATTATCGCAGAACAGGTCGGTAATCTTAGCGTTTTCGCTGGTAGCCGTGCTCGCCGAGTGGGGGCTGATCAAAACGTTCGGCAAATCCCAAAGTGGGCTTTCCGGGGCCAGAGGTTCCTGGGCGACGACGTCCAGGGCCGCGCCGGCAAGTTTGCCGGTTTGCAGGGCGGTGATCAAAGCAGGTTCATCCACGATTGCGCCGCGAGCCAGATTAATCAGAACGGCGCTGGGCTTGAGCATGGCCAGCCGCTTCGCGCTGATCAAGCCCTCGGTTGCCGGCGTATGAGGACAGGCCAGGACCAGAAAATCCAACTCACCGAGAAGCGCGTCAAGCTCATCCATGGGCGCCAGAAGGCTGAGATTCAGCTCCTCGGCGGTGTGCCGCTCCACCGTGCGCACCGTGCCTACCACGCGTGCGTCCAGCGCGCGCGCCAACCGCGCTACCTCCCGTCCGATGCGCCCCACGCCGACAATACCCACCACCTTGCCTGCCAACTCCTCACCCGCGTAGCGCTCCCACCGATGCGCCTTTTGGTCGGCAATCATCCGAAAACCACCCTTGCCGAACATCAGCATCGCCATCAGACTAAACTCGGCGAGCGGACGAGCATGCACCCCGCTCGCGGTGGTGAGGACAACCCGGCTGGAGGCAAGCCCGATCCGGGCGGCAAACTGGCCCACCCCGGCGCTGGTGGCCTGGATCCAGCGTAAACGGGGCAAGCCCGCCAACTCGGATACCAGAGCGCGCGGCCCGAAGTCGAAAAGCACTTCAGTGTCCGCGAGCAGAGACCGCCACTCCGCCAAAGTACTCGGATCCCTCGGATCCGGCGCGGCGTGATCCGCCGGATAGCGCATCGCCGGAAGCAAGGCGGACGGATGCACGACTGCCAGTCTCGGGTCTACGGCGGCGATCCGATCGACCAGTTCGGGCTCCAGGGGACTGCTGATCAAGACGTGAACCCGTTCTCGATCCATCACGCGCACTCCTGCCCTATACCTTGATCGCTCAGGGCCGAAGACCGAAACGCCCGGCGCCGGAGCCGCCATCCACGGGGAGCACCGCGCCGCTAATATGCCCGGCTGCCTCGGACAGGAGAAACAGCACGGCATCGGCAATATCGGTGGGCTTGCCCGCCCTGCCAAGCGGAATACTGCTCACCAGTCGTGCCCGGAGTTCATCACTGGCGCGATCCGGAAAGGCTTCGGTCCATCCTCGGACATCAATGTAGCCGGGCGCCACTACGTTGACGTTGATCCCATGAGGGCCAAGCTCCATGGCAAGCGTGGCGGAAAGCGTTTCAATGGCCGACTTCGATGCGGCATAGGCCGCACCGGCTGGGCGAGGACTGCGCGCGGAGCCGGTGGTGATATTGACGATCTTACCGCCGCCACTGCGGGCAAGCCGATGGCGCGCATAGGTCTGACAGCACAGAAAGGTACCGGTTGCGTTCACCTCAAACACGCGACTCCAGTCCGCCACCGGCATATTCACCACCAACTCGTTCGGATACGCCGCGGCATCATTGACCAGCAGATCGACACCACCCCAGCGCGCCACCACGGCGTCGAACGTTGCCTGGACTGTCGCCGGATCGGCAACGTCGCCCTCCACGGTCAGCACAGCCTCCTGGTCGGCGAAGGCGGCCGATGCCTGGAGATCAAGAATCCCCACCCGCGCGCCCTCGGCGAGCAGCGCCTGGGTGATCGCTCTGCCGAGACCGTTCGATCCTCCGGTTACTACCGCGGTTTTGGTCGCGAAACGATCGCCCACCGGACCCCCTCGTCGGCAAAAACATGAAGCCTCATTTCATTGCTGCTAATCCTACAGAGCGGGCAAGGCGGCGTCAAGCACCCTGTCTCTCCCGTGCCCACCCTGGCGGTACGCGCGCTAAGCCCGGTGCGTGTTGTGCGGTAGAGGGCGGGATTTAGAGTCACGGGACTCCCTGCCCCTGGGGTGAGCAGTGCCTGGCCGGCAGCGGGAAGGCGCCACACCCCTGCTGCTTGACAGGCGGTCAACCGCACGCATAGAATCTCTGCAATATCGTGCAAGGACACTTCACGATTGGGGCGAATCGCACATACGGCATCACGGTGGACGCCGACCGCTTGGCGCGTCCCCTAGACGGCAGGAAGGAGGAGCAGTCCGCACAGGCCGCGATAACCGCGCGGTTTCATAGGCCATGTCTTCATCGCGCTCGCCAGTGATTAAGTGCAGAAAAGGGCAGGAGACAGCAACATGCTTGCTCGCATGCGTCCTATCTCGCGTTGGGTTATACGTGCCGCCGCCTGTGTGGCGCTCGCCGGTATGGTCGTACCGGCGGCGGGCCGAGTGGCCCATGCCGCCGATACTCCCGTATACGGCGGCACCCTGACCATTGCCAATCAGACTGATGCTGATTCGCTTGACCCGGCTGGTAATCCCGTCAACGAGATCATCTGGGCCGAACAGAATCTCTACGAAAAATTGGTACAGGCGACTCCGGACGGCAAGTCGATCGTGCCCCAACTTGCCCAGTCCTGGGACATCAGCAAGGACGGCCTCGTCTACACGTTTCATCTTCGTAATGCAAAGTTCCAGAACGGGCAGCCGGTCACATCCGCCGACGTGGTGTACTCGCTGCACCGTGAACAAAAGTATCCCAACGGCTGGGGCTTCCTGATCGGCGCCGTCAAATCCATTACGGCCGGGGATAGCAAGACGGTGATCGTGACGCTCAAACACCCTTGGGCGCCTATTCTGGCCGATCTGGCGATTTACGCCATGTCGATCATGCCCGCCGACCTGCTCAAAAAGGAAGGCACCAAGTTCTTCGATCATCCGATAGGGAGCGGTCCCTATGAGTTCGTGAGTTGGCAAAAGGGCAGCACGATTACGCTGAAGCGCAATCCTCTCTGGTGGGGCCCGAAGCCCTACCTTGACACGGTGAAGATCGTGAACGTCCCCAACGACAACACGCGCGTGCTGCAGTTGGAGGGTAAGCAAGCCGACATCATCGAGACGCCGCCCGCGAACCTGCTGACCCAACTGGCCGCCAACCCCGAATTGCAAGTGAATCTCTTCCCATCCAGTCGGGTCGATTTCCTTCAGGTAGACGAACATTTCGCGCCATTCAAGGACCTAAAGGTGCGGCAGGCGATGAACTATGCCATCGACCGCAACGCACTGGTCCGCATCGTTCTGGGTGGACACGGCACGCCGGGCGGTTCCATCATGCCGCCCATGCTCTACTCGGATCCGAATGTCAAGCCTTATCCATACGATCTGGCCAAGGCGAAGGCCCTGATGGCCGCGAGCACCTATCCGCACGGCTTTAAGACCAACCTGATCGAGGTGAGCGGCGACATTCCCGGGAACGCCACGGCGGTCATCGTGAAGTCCGAACTCGCCAAAATCGGCATCGATGTCACGATTCAGGATTACGATCTGATTACCGCCTACGCCAAAGAGGATGAGCGGAACGGCAATCCAGTCGCCAATCTGGGCCAGCGCTACTGGACCAATGACATCGTCGATCCGCAGGAGATCATCTCCTTTGTGGCCGAACCGGACGCCGGGGCCAACGACATGGGTACCTGGTTCAACAATGCTCAACTCAACAAGCTGGCCAGAGAGGCTGAGGTGGAACTCAACCCGGCCAAACGGCGCGCGCTCTACTATCAGATTCAGGAGCTCAGCAGTCAACAAGCTCAGTTGATCGTGTTGTATTACCAACCATACCGCTATGCCTCGGGTCGATGGGTGCATGGCTTCCATGCCTCGCCGCTCGGCGTCTATCAACTGGACAAGATCTGGCTAAGCGCACACTAACAGCGCATCGAGGTTCTCTCTGGTCGATTCCCGCTTTACGGCGGAGATCGACCAGAGAGAATCCTGCTTCAGCGTCAAGATCATCATGTCGGAACCGACATTCTTCGGGCAGGCGGACCAGATCACTAAAGCCCAGCTGTTGCCGGCAGCCGTGCTGTTGCCGGCAGCTGCACGAGGAAGGGATAGGGTATGGGTAGGTTCAGCTTCCTGGGCGCCCGGCTGCTCCAACTCATCCCGGTAACCCTGGGTATTACCATCGCCGTCTTCTTCCTTATCCACGCCATCCCCGGTGATCCTGCCGTGGCGCTGCTCGGCACCCACTACACGCCAAAGGCGGGCGAGGCCATTCGCACGTCACTCGGCCTGAACCAGCCAATCTGGACCCAGTACCTCATCTTCATGCGTAACCTCGTGCATGGCGATCTGGGGAACTCTATTTATTATGACGACACGGTGCTCAGTGTCCTCCTGGGCCGGCTGCCCGCCACGCTCTTCCTGGTAACCTACGCCACTGTTCTGGCGGCCCTGATCGCCATTCCCGCCGCTATCTTCGCGGCGCTCCACAAAGACGGCCTCTTCGATCAGACGATTCGCGCCATCCTGCTCGTTGCCTACGGTATGCCGCCCTTCTGGATCGGGATCATTTTCATTCTGGTATTCAGCCTCCACCTCGGTCTTTTCCCGGTGTCCGGCTACGGGCTCTCCTTCCTCGACCACATCCGCTATCTTTTTCTGCCCGCGCTGACCATTTCACTCAGTTTTTCCACCAATCTGGTGCGGACCCTGCGCAACAGCGTGCTCGCCGTGCTGCGGGCCGAATATGTCGATACGGCCCGAATCAAGGGCATCAGCCGCCTTGCCGTACTGCGCGGCCACATCCTGCGCAACGCGCTGCTTTCCGTGGTGACGGTGTTCGGCATCAACCTGGCCTTCTTGATCAGCGGTACCGTGGTAATCGAAAACATCTTCGCGGTTCCCGGTTTAGGCCAACTGTTGGTATCCTCGATTACCCAGCGTGACTACCCGCTGGTTGAGGGTGAGGCACTCGTCTTCGCCTTCCTCGTGATCAGCATCAATTTGCTCACCGATATCGCCTACGCCGTGCTCGATCCCCGGGTAAGCTATGAGTGAACCCGTACCGGCCTTGGTCGCCGCCGTGACGCCCGACACGGCGCAACAAGCCCTGCTGGCCCCGATGCTGCGCGCGGCGCGGCGGCGCAGCTTCCGGCGGCGGAATCCTACCTTGATCCTGGGGGCGCTCATCCTGATTGCCGCGGTTGCCGCCGCCATCTTCGGGCCGCTGCTCAGCCCGTATGATCCGACCGCCGTCGACGTGCTGAACCCCCTGGTGCCGCCCCTTTCGCCTGGCCACCTCCTGGGTACGGACTCCTTTGGGCGCGATATTCTGTCGCGCATCCTCAACGGGGCACGGATCGATCTGGCGCTCGGCTTCGGCGCCACCATTGTCACGGTGACCGTCGGCACCTTTATCGGCCTGGTCTCGGGCTACTTTGGTGGTTGGATCGACACCATCATCATGCGCGTGGTGGATGTTTTCTTCGCATTCCCCTTCTTCGTGCTGGTCATCGCCCTGATCAGCGTGCTCGGCATCGGCATCACCAGTATGTTCGTGGCAATCTGGTTGACCGGCTGGATCACTTACGCCCGAATCATTCGGGCCGAGACCCTGGTGGCGCGCAATCAAGAATACGCCCTCGCTGCCCGCGCCCTGGGTTACGGTCATCTCAGGATCATGGTCGGACACATTCTGCCGAATGTGCTGGCTCCCGCCGTTATCTTCTCCATGGTAGACGCGGTGGGCAATATTCTGCTCGGATCGGCGTTAGGCTTTCTGGGGCTAGGCGCGCAGACTCCCTCGCCTGAATGGGGCGCCATGATTTCGGACGGCCAACAGTACATGTTGTCCGCGTGGTGGCTCCCCACCATGCCCGGCCTGGCGATCGTGGCCGTTTCGGCCGGATTCAGCCTGCTGGGCGATGGTCTTGCCGACGTGCTGCGGCCGGGGAGGTAGACATGCGGGCAGCATCCGACCCGTCAGCGGGCCACCAGGGCACGGCATCGACACCGGCGGCGGACGTCCTTACCGTCCAGGATCTCTACACCTACATTGCCACCGACGGCGGGGTCATACGGGCCGTGGACGGCATCTCATTTAGCCTACGCCAGGGTGAAATCTTCGGTTTGGTGGGAGAATCGGGCTGTGGCAAGAGCGTCACCTGCCGCACCCTGGCGGGCCTGATGCCGTCGCCGCCCGCGCGCAGCGCCGGTACGGTCCTCTACAGCGGTTTCGGTCCCCGCAATCTGCTGAAACTCTCCCAGTCTGAGTTGCAAGTGCTCCGCGGCACGCATTTGTCCATGGTCTTCCAGGATGCGATGAGCGGCCTCAATCCCGTGGTGCGGGTAGGCAAACAGCTTGAGGAGGCCGTGGGCGCGCACCGCGCGCTGTCCGCCGCCCAGAAACATGAACAGGCTCTGGCCCTGATGCGTATGGTCGGCATTCCCATCCCGGAGCGGCGGATGCGTGACTATCCTCATCAATTCAGCGGGGGCATGCGGCAGCGGGCCCTGATCGCCATTGCCCTGGCGTCTCGCCCCAAAATCCTCCTGGCCGACGAGCCGACCACCGCCCTGGACGTCACCATTCAGGACCAGATCCTCACCTTGCTGCTCGATTTGCAAGCGGAGACCGGAATGAGTGTGCTGCTGGTCAGCCACGACCTCAGCGTGATCGCCCAGACCTCCGATCGGGTGGCCGTGATGTACGCGGGCCAGATTGTCGAACAGGCCAATACCGCCGATCTGCTTACACGCCCTCGACACCCATACACGATCGGACTGCTCCGCTCCCTGCCGGGGGGAGCCGGCGAGTCCCGCTATCTGCAGCCGATCCCCGGCGCCCCGCCCCGATTGATCGATCCGCCCGAGGGCTGCCGGTTCGCGCCGCGTTGTCCGCTTGTAATGGAACGTTGCCGCACCTGGAGCACGGAACTGCTGGCCGCCGGGGCGGACCACACCGTGCGCTGTTGGCGGCACCAAGAGACGCAAGGAGCATTTTCGTCATGAGCGCTGAACTTCGCATTGGCGTGATCGGGGCGGGCCGCTGGGCCGGCTGGGCTCATCTCCCAGGCTGGGCGCGCGATCCGCGCTGCAAGCTGGTCGCCATCTGTGACAACGAAATTGACCGCGCCCGCGCCGCAGCCGAAAAATATGACATTCCTCTGGTGGCAGAGGATTATCGAGTGCTCCTGGAGCGTGACGACATCGATGTGATTGATGTCGTCACCGGTGACCACGATCACTTTCGCATTTCCTGGGATGCCTTGCAGGCCGGCAAGCACGTGCTCTCGGAGAAGCCGGTCGCTCACGACTACCGTGACACGCAACGAGCGGCGGAATTGGCTCGTACCAAAGGGCTCAAAACCAAGCTGGGCTTCACGTTCCGCTATAGCCCGGCTATGCAATATATGAAGGAGTTGATCGGCCAGGGCTACGTCGGCACCCCTTTCATCTTCAACGGCTACGAACAGAACTCGCAGTGGATCGACCCGAAGACACCGCTCCGCCAGGCTCCCGAAACGCTGGATCCGAACCGCATCCGCGTCGCCTCGTTGGAAGGCTATGGGGCGCCGATCATTGATCTGGGTCACTGGTTTATGGACTCGGACCTCGGTTCGGTAGTCGGCACGATGCGCAACTTTATTCCGGAGCGGATCATCCGCGAGACGGGCAAGATGACGCGGGCCAATATCGATGACGGCGATATCTTCATCGGCGAGTTCGTAAGCGGGGCCATTTGTTCGGTGCAGAGCAGCTTTGTCACGGTGGGCAACTATCCGGGGCTTGAGGCGCGCGTCTACGGCAGCGAGGGCGCGCTCATTTGCCGGCTGGTGGAAGAGTTCGGGCTATGCGAGACCCTTAAAGGAGCGAAACCGGACGACGTGGAGTTCAAGGATATCGAGGTGCCCACTCGGTTGTATCCGCCGGGCGGCAGTTCGCGCGAGTACTGGCCGACTCTTTTCTACTCCAACCTCACCGCCAACTTCGCGACGGAGATTCTCTCCGGCGGCCCGGAGAATCAAGGCGACTTTCAGGCCGGCGCCTGGGTGCAGGAAGTGATTAACGCCGTGGAGATTTCCTTTCACGAGCGGCGCTGGGTCAATCTTCCCTTGGCGCCATAACGCCATGATCCCTGTGACCGAAACAACTCCCCTGGTCGAGGCGCGCAACCTCACCAAGTACTTCCCAATTGCGAGCGGACTGGCGCGCAAGCTCCGCGGTGGCGAGTCGGAGGTGCTCAAGGCCGTGGACGGCGTCACCCTTCGCATCGCGCGCGGCGAAACGGTGGGCCTGGTAGGAGAGTCGGGGTGCGGCAAGAGCACCCTGGGCCGCACCATGCTCCGCTTATACGAACCGACCTCAGGTCAGGTATTCCACAATGGGGTGGACATCCTCGGTCACGGAAGCCGCGCCACGCGGGAACTGCGCCGCAAGATGCAGATTGTCTTCCAGGACCCTTACGGCTCGCTTAATCCGAGCAAAAGCGTGCATGCCGCGTTGGGCGAGGTGCTCAAGGTCCATAACATATGCCCAGCCGCGGAGCGGGAGGAACGTATCGCCGGCCTCCTTGAGATGGTTGGTCTGCCGCGCGAGGCAGCCGCTCGCATGCCGCATCAGTTCAGCGGCGGCCAGCGTCAGCGCATCGGGATCGCGCGGGCCCTGGCGGTCGAGCCGGACTTTATCGTGGCCGACGAGGCGGTTTCAGCCCTCGATGTGTCGGTCCAGGCGCAGGTGCTCAATCTCTTTCTGCGCCTGCAGGACGAATTGCAACTCACCTACCTGTTCATCGCCCATAACCTGGGAGTTGTGCGGCAAATCAGCCGCCGCGTGGCGGTGATGTACCTGGGGCGAATCGTGGAAGCCGCTCCGACCGCCGACCTCTTCCGCGAACCGCTTCATCCCTACAGCCGCGCCCTGTTCCGCGCCATGCCGCGCCTGGAACCGGGACGAAAGAGCGGGGCACCGGCCCTCGCCGGCGATCCGCCCAACCCGATCAACCGCCCAACCGGCTGTCACTTCCATACACGCTGCCCTCACGTGATGGCGCGCTGCCGGGAGGAATATCCCATAGCGCGCCAGGTTGGGGAAGGGCGATCGGTAGCCTGCCACCTGTACGAGGCGACGCCGTCCGCCTAATACAGCTTGGCCTACATGCCCTGACGATTCCGTAGGGGCATCCCTTTGGTCCCCGTCGCCAAGGGCACCCACAAGGGATGCCCCTACTAGCGGGAGGAAACATACGCCAAGGTGTACTAACCGTGCGATAGGTCCGGATAGCGAGCTATGCCCACGGCCTCGCGCGTTTCCTCGACCTCTTGACTGGTGAGAGTAGGGATCTTGGTCTGGGGGACGGCAACCACAAACCGCCCTTCGCGAACGAGACTGACGGGGACGGTTGCCGGCTCGATCTCAATTTTGCCGTCATGCCAACGGATCTCAAGCGAGGTTCCAGGCTGCAAGCCCGCTTGTCGACGGATGTCCTTGGGAATGACTAAACGTCCAGCCTCATCCATGGTGGTTTTCGTGTCATCAATTCTACCATATCATCACATCCCTCTTGACAACGGCCGGATCATGCGCCCATTAATAGAACATGTGTACTACTTTACACGACCCACCGTCCTACGTCGAACTCCACTGCCACTCGCATTTCAGCTTGCTTGACGGCGCATCCTCGCCGCGCGCCCTCGCCCGACGTGCCGCGGCGTTGGCAATGCCCGCCCTGGCGATCACCGATCACGATGGTCTCTATGGCGTCGTGCGCTTCGACGCGGCCTGTCGCGAAGTGGGCATTCGCCCCGTAATCGGGGCCGAACTCACTCTGGAGGATGGGACGCATTTGCTCCTGCTGGCTCGTACCCAGGAGGGGTACCATAACCTCTCTCGCCTGATCAGTCACGCCGCGCTGGCCGGAGCGAAACGACACCCGCGTCTGGCCTTCTCCACCCTCCAATCGCACACCGAAGGCTTGATCGCGCTGTCCGGCTGCCCTGCCGGCGGCGTGCCGCGTCTTCTCCGCGCGGGCGACGGAGAGGGTGCCCGTGCCCTAGCCCGCCGCCTCGCGCAGCTCTTCGAGCATG
>JAICHN010000032.1 GCA_025924845.1 Chloroflexota bacterium
GCTCGGCCCCAACACAAACAGTGGTCGTACACTGCTCGTACAGTTGCGACCACGGTCGGCACGGGCTACACTACACGTATTCCACCTGGCGGAGATCCGGCCCTGTGACGCGCGTAGGTTAGCGGCGGCCGGGACGGAAGGGGCGTACATGACCGGGGGCGATGCGGGAGCATTTGGCGCATTGCTGCGGCGCTATCGGCAGGCGGCGGCGCTCACTCAGGAGGGGTTGGCGGAGCGCGCCGGGATCTCGGCGGTAGCGATCAGTGCGCAGGAACGCGGCATGCGGCGCGCCCCATACCTGGGCACCGTGGAGGTGCTGGCTACCGCGTTGGCACTGGATGTCGCGGATCGCGCCGCCTTGCTCACGGCAGCCCGCCCGGCCGACAGCGAGCAGGGAGGCAAGGCCACCGGCGATTCACTGGTGCCGCTGGTGGGGCGGGAGCACGAGTTGGCGCTGCTCGACCGCTTCCTCGCCAGGGAGCGCGTTCCGCTGGAATCTGTCCCAGTATTCCTGTTGGCGGGCGAGCCGGGCATCGGCAAAACCCGCTTGCTGCAGACCGCCGCCCAGCGAGCCACCGCCCTCGGCTGGCGCGTACTTGCGGGTGGGTGCCGACGTAGCGGCGGCCAGGAACCGTACGCCCCGCTGCTCGATGCCCTGGCCCACTACATCTCAACCGCGGGGCCGGCGGAGCGGCGCATCGCTCTGGACGGGTGTGCCCGGCTGGTACGCCTGCTGCCGGAGTTGGCCGAAGATCCTATAGGGGATGTACTCGTTGGTGCGCTGCCGTCCGGGAGCTTGGCGCCCGAGCAGGAGCGGCGGCTGGTTTTCGCAGCGGTGGCCCGGTTTCTGACAAACGTGGCTGGCACGGCGGGCACCTTGCTCCTGCTCGACGACCTACAGTGGGCCGGTCCGGATGCCCTGGACCTGTTGCAATCCCTCGCGCGCACAGCCGGCGCGTCGCTGCGGATCCTGGGTGCTTACCGGGACACGGTGGTAGGGCCGGTGGACCCGCTTGGCCTGCTGCTGTCCGACCTAGCCCAAGCCGGGTTGGTCCGGCAACACCCGCTGGGCCCGCTGTCCGTGGCGGAAGCGGCGACCCTGCTCGACGATCTGCTGATTGAGGTAGCGGCAGGACAGCGGGCCCTAATCGAGGCCGTGCTGGAGCGGGCCGGAGGCACACCATTCTTCCTGGTCAGCTACGCGCAAGCAGTGCGGCAAGGCGCGGAGGCGGGGGTACCGTGGGATCTGGCCCAAGCGGTGCGGCAGCGGGTGACCCTGTTGCCCCCGGCCGGGCAAGCGGTGCTAGGCACGGCGGCGGTGGTGGGGCGGCATGCCTCCCGGGCACTTCTCGCGGCCACGGCGGGTCAGGCGGAGGAGGCACTGGTAGAGGGGCTGGAGGCTGCCTGCCGGGCTCGACTCCTCCTGGAGGAGGGGGAGGATGCCTACGCCTTCGCCCACGACGTGATCCGCGAGGTAGTGGAAGCGGAACTGGGGGCGGCGCGCCGGTCGCTGCTGCACCTGCGGGTAGCCGTCGCGCTCGAATGCGGCCCGGGGGGAGCGGCCCCGGAACTGCTGGCCTATCACTACGTGCGCGGCGGCAGCGTAGACCAGGCCGTGCGCTACCTGGAACGGGCGGGCGAGAATGCCCGTATCGGGCACGCCCACGGCGCCGCCGAAGGCCACTTTCGCGAGGCGCTAAACCGCCTAGAGGGACTGGGCCGCGTTCAAGATGCTCTGCGAGTGCGCGAGAAGTTGGGCGAAGTCCTAACGCGGATGGGGTGCTTCGAGGGCGCGGCGCAGGTACTGGCGCCGGCCATGGACGCCTACCACGCCGCAGGCGACTGGGAATGCCTAGGGCGGGTCGCCGCGAGCATCGCGGAGGCGGACATGCTGCGAGGCGCCGCCGAGGAGGGGGCGGCGCGGCTGCAGCCGCTGCTGCAGGAACTTGCGAGGAAGGGAACGGGTTCTCCCCTGGCGCCGCTTTACCTGTGGTGGGGCCTATTCCGCCTAGCTGCCGGTTGTTACGATGAGTCCAAAGCGGCCTTTGAGCGGGCGGCCGAGCTTGCCAGTGTCGACGGCGATGGGCGCACACAAGTTCGGGCCGACTGGAATCGCGCGGACCTCCTTCAGCGGCTGGGGCGGAGCGGGGAGGCGCTACGACTCTATGATGCGGTCTTGCCGATCGCCGAGGCGCTCGGTGACCAAGTCGTCCTGGTGGCTGTGCATCGCGACCTGGCGTTTATTCACGTACTCCGCGGCGACTTCGCGCTCGGCCAACGCCACATCGACCAGGCATTCGCTCTGAGTACATCGCTGGACAACCCGGCGGATCTAGCCTTCACCATGGCCATACGCGCGTGGCCTGCGATCCTGACTGGAGACTGGCCTGGCGCCCGTGCCCACCTGGACCAGGCGGTGGAGCTGAGTCGCAGGCTCGACCCGTCGTGGTACTCGCCCTATCCGCTGATCGTTCTGGCCCGTTTGTCCCTAGCCGAGGGCGACTGCGCGACCGCAGGCGCGTCGCTCGAGGAAGCGGGCGCCCTGGCCGAACGGAGCGGCGATCGGCAGGCGCTGCGGTGGGTCGCCACCACCCTGGCGGAAATCGACATCCTGGAAGGCCGCGCGGAGCCGGCCAGGACACGGCTAGTCCCCCTGCTCGACCGGCCCGGCATGGGAGAGTGCGACGTAACCCTACTTCTGCCGGTGCTGGCTTGGTCGCAGCTGGAGTTGGGCCGGCTGGACGATGCGGCAAATACGGCAGAGCAGGCGCTCGGGCGGGCCCGGCCAGAGCAGATGCGCCTCGTGCTGGTGGAGGCGCTGCGGGTGCGGGCGCTGATTGCCCTGCGCCGAGGGCAGTGGGGCGAGGCGGCGCGCAGCCTGAAAGAGGGCCTGGAGTTGGCGCGAAACATGCCTCATCCATACGCCGAGGCACGGCTCTTGCAGGTCGATGGCCAGTGGCATATGGCGCGGGGCGAATGTGTCCCGGCGCGCGCGCCGCTTGAGGCCGCACTGGTGATCTTTCGCCGCCTGGGTGCGCGCCAGGGCGTCGCGGAGGTAGAACGATCCCTGGCCCTTCTATCTCAAAACCCAATCCTATCTCAAAGCGATGTTCCGATCAGCCTAATGGATCGAGGACCGACCGGCTAGATGCTGCGTGCCGCCCAGATAGGCAGGCGGACCGTGTATCATGGGGGGCGACGCACGCAGACCCGGCCGAGGACCGCAGCGAAAGGACCCGGCATGACGGCGGATGCACCTACCTTCGCGACGCTGCTCAAGCAGCTTCGCCTGGCAGCGGGCTTGACGCAGGAGGCTCTGGCCGAGCGGGCCGGCGTGAGTGTGCGGAACATCCAGGCGTTGGAGGGAGCGAAGAACCAGCCGCTCAAGGACACGGCCCGGCGGCTGGCGGAGGCGCTGGATCTCGGAGAGCGGCAGCAGATGCTGCTCGCGGCGGCCGTCCCGTCCCCGCGCCGGAGGAGCAGCATCCTCACCCTTCCCCCCGCGCAGACCGCCTCCGACACCCAGATGGTCGTGCCGGCGGCCCCGCACAAGCTGCCCGCCGCGCTCTCCAGCTTGGTCGGCCGGGAGCGCGAACGCGCTGAGGTCCGCCGGTTGCTGAACTGTGCCCGCTTGGTAACGCTGACTGGCTCCGGGGGCGTGGGCAAGACCCGGCTCGCCCTCGCTGCGGCTGAGGACCTAATCGAAGCATACCCCGACAGCGTGCGGCTGGTCGAGCTGGCGGCGCTGGCCGAGCCGGGGCTGGTGCCGGGCGCGGTGGCGCAGGTGTTGGGGCTGCGCGAGGAGCCGGGCCGACCCCTCGTGGCCACCCTGACCGATCACCTGAGGGAGCAGCGCCTGCTGCTCATGCTGGACAACTGCGAGCACCTGGTGGCGGCATGCGCCGCACTGACGAGCGCGCTGCTGCGGGCCTGCCCCGGGCTCCGGATCCTGGCGACTAGCCGGGAGCCCCTTGAAGTGGCGGGGGAGCGACTCTACCGGGTGCCCTCGCTGGGCGTGCCCGACCCGGGGTACCTGCCCTTGCCCGACCTGACAGGCAGCTACGAGGCAGTGCGTCTCTTCGTGGCCCGCGCACAGGAGCGAGTAGCCGGCTTTGACTTGACATCACAGAATTCGCGGGCGGTAGCGGAGATCTGCACTCGGCTGGATGGTATCCCGCTGGCCATCGAGCTGGCGGCCGCCCGGGTTGGCAACTTGGGAGTGGAGGGAATCGCGACCCGGCTGGACGATTGCTTCCGCCTGCTCGCAGGCAGCGGACGGGATGTATCTTCGCGGCAGCAGACCCTGCGGGGGACGCTGGACTGGAGCTACAACCTGTTGGGCAGGGACGAGCGGGCACTGCTGGCCCGGCTCACGGTCTTTGCGGGCGGCTGGACGCTCTCAGCGGCGGAGGCGGTCTGCGCGGGGAGCGGCATCGCGGAACGTGCGGTGCTGGACTTGCTGGCCGCCCTGGTAAACAAGTCGCTGGCGCAAGTGGACGACGCGGGCGGGGAGGCGCGGTACTTGCTGCTCGAGACGGTGCGCCAGTACGGGAGGGAGCGGTTGACGGCGGGCGAGGCCAAGAGCGCGCGAGATCGGCACCTCGCCTGGTGCATGGCGCTGGCGGAAGAGGCGGAGCCCCGGCTGCGCGGGGCGGAACAGGGACGATGGCTGGCGCTGTTCGAGGCGGAGCATGATAATCTGCGCGCGGCATTGGCCTGGGCCCGTGAGCGCGGATGGGGAGAGATGGGGCTGAGGTTGGTGGGAGCCATGTGGCGCTTCTGGTCCATCCGAGGGTATTTCGGCGAGGGGCGGGCCTGGCTGGAGGAGGCGCTGGCCGGGGGCAACGGCGGATCGTCCGCGGCGCGCGCCAGAGCCTTGAACGCGGCAGGCGACCTGGCCGGCGAGCAGGGCGACCTCGGACGGGAGATAGCGCTGCAGGAGGAGGGCCTGGCGCTTTGGCGCGCGCTGGGAGACAGTCCAGGCATCGCCATCTCACTAAACCGTCTGGCTTGGGTAACCTCCCTGCAGGGCGACTACGGACGGGCTGTAGTCCTGCGGGAGGAATGCCTGGCGCTGCAACGCGAACTGGGCGTCAAGTGGGATATTGCGTACTCGCTTAACCACTTAGGCTGGGTGGCAGGTCAGCAGGGTGATCTCGGCCGAGCGCTGGCCCTGCAGGAGGAGAGCCTGGCACTCTGGCATGCGCTGGGAGACCGCTGGGGCGTTGCCCGCGCTAAGGGCAACATGGGGAGAGTGGAGGCGCTACTGGGCAACTTTGGGCGAGCGGAGGCCCTGCACGGTGAGGCCCGCGCGCTCTGGCACGAGCTGGGGGACAGGGCAGGCACTGCCGCCACCCTCAACCATCTGGGATGGCAGGCAGGGCAACGGGGCCATATCGGGCGGGCGGTGGCCCTGCTGGAGGAGAGTCTGGCGCTGCAGCGCCAACTGGGGGATAAACGCGGCATCGCCCGCGCGCTCAACTACCTGGGGTGGCTGGCAGGGAGGCAGGGCGCCTTTGAGCGGGCGAGCGCCCTGTGTGACGAGAGCCTCCAGATCAGCCTTGCCACCGGCGCCAAAGACTTGCTTGCCGAAGGGCTGGAGGTCCTGGCCTGGGTGGTCGCCGCACATGGGCAGGCCCACCGCGCCGCGCGGCTTGGCGGGGCCGCTCAGGCGCTACGGGATGCCCTGGGCGTGCCCCTCCTGCCCGCCGCCCGCGCCGATCACGACCGGGCGACATCGGCCATGCGCGAGGCGCTGGGCGAGGAAGCGTTCGCGGCGGCCTGGGACGCGGGCCGCGCCATGCCGCCGGATGAGGTCGTTGCGTCCGCGCCGTAGTACGGCACAGGCCGCCGAGTTGCGCCCCGTGCGGACCATGCGGGGCCGCGGTCATTCTCATGTTGATCATACCAGCTGCAGCAGGACGCGGACCCCCAGCACGGCGATGATGAGGCCCGAGATACGATTCGCCCAGCCCAGCCGGCTTGCTGTCAGCCGTGCTCGCAGGAGCCCGACCTCGCCGCTGAGCAACGCCCACCAGAGCGTCGACCCGGCGAAGACACCCAGCACCAGCGGCACCGCGCGACCGTAGGAACCGGACATTTGGGTCGCGCCGCCCGCTGCGATCGTGGCGATGAAGTAGACCACTACGATCGGGTTGACCAGCGTCAGGGCAAAGGTAGAGGCGTAGGCGCGTGACAACCCATCCCACGACGGCCCCGGTGCCGTGGTGGGTAGGGCCCCCGGTGTCCGGGCAATGGTTACGCCGAGGTAGCCTAAGAACAACCCACCGCCGATCAGCAGTGGGGTCTGGCAGGCCAACACGGCACCGGATACCGCTGCCATGCCGAAACCGACCACGCCGCCGTAGAGGGCGAGGGCCGTTGCGCAGCCCAGCCCGCAAACCAGCCCGGCCAGCCGGCCATCCATCAACGCGCGGCGGATGACGATCACTGCGATCGGCCCGACCGGGGCGGCGATCGAAAGCCCCATAACGATACCCCGCAAGAGCGCCTGCATGATCATGGTACTTCTCCCGCCTTAATCCGACCTGGGCGCCTGACGTGGGCGCGGCGGATAAATGCTCGGATCTCGCTTCGGACCGCGGGATCAGCGTAAGCGTATAGACGCGCACGCACCACACAAACACGCAAGGTTACCCACAGAGTTAGCCGCAACGTTCCTACCATGTTGGGTCCGAGAATCGCCTTCACTGGACCCTGCACCTGCCCGGTACGGAAGGCTGATCTGTGGCGCGAGGCTGATTATTTCGATCAGCCCTCGCAGGCCACACATTCGCGATCTACGACTTGCCGCGGTCTACCATCTCCGGCTCGCCGTTTATGCCCGGGCAACCAGGCCGGCTGCCCGCCATGGCCCATGGTGGCGCTCCGGCAGTACACGCTAAGCGGGAGGGCGCGGCGTTACCGGCAACGTGGATATCAGCAGGGTGAGTGTGAGCCTCGACGAACGCCGGACACCGGGCAAGCCCGTGCCGGCCGCGACCCACCGCGCGCCTCAAGACGGCGTGTGGGCTCAAACCTGCACTCGTCTACTCGCACGGTACGCAGGCGCCGGCGCGGATCCCCGGATCGCCCAGAGGGCTGTGTCTGTACAGCGGCAAGGGGCAGACGGTCGGGTGGTGCATTTCAAGAGAAGGGTGGGCCCTCTGGGGATCGAACCCAGGACCAACCGATTATGAGTCGGATGCTCTCACCACTGAGCTAAGGGCCCCTTGCATTTGCTCTCTGAGTGTAGGATACGCCGTACCCGCTTGCAAGCACCGCCTTCCGTTACCGCTTGACCTCGAACCTGATACATTGCTTGAGAATCGCGTTGACGGAAAGAGTAGCCCCTCAGAACGGGACCACAGAGAGCGAGCGCCGGTGGCTGGAAGCGCCCGCATTCTCGTCGGGTGGGTGAAGTTCACTCCGGAGCCGGCCGGCGTAAGAGCGCCGAGCCCAATACAATGCCGCGGCGCCCCCGTTATCGGGCCTCAAGGCGACCCCGCCTCACGCGGGTTCGTGAATCTGGGTGGTACCGCGGTGAATCGAAGCCGACCTCGCCCCAGTCTCCCTGGGCCGGCTTCGCTTTCGCTCGCCGGAGGCGAGCAGGTGGGACCACGTGAATAACATCATTTCGTTTCTCTCCGACTTCGGCCTGGCCGATACGTCGGTCGGCCAATGTAAGGGCGTTATCGCCGCGATCAGTCCCAAAGCCGTGGTGATCGATATCACCCACGCCGTGCCGCACTACGACATCACCACCGGCGCCTGGGTCCTCCACCACGCGGCCCCCTACTTCCCGCCGGCTATTCATGTCGCCGTCGTGGATCCTGGCGTGGGTACGGCGCGGCGGGCCATCGCCATCGAGTGCGCGCGCGGCGATGTGCTGGTTGGCCCGGATAACGGACTGCTCGTGCCGGCGGCCGAGCCGCTGGGCGGCATTGTCAGCGTGGTTGAACTGGCCGATCCGCAGTTCCGTCGTCAGCCGGTCTCCAATACCTTCCATGGGCGCGATATCTTCTGTCCGGCCGCCGCCCATCTGATGCACGGCGTGAGCCTTCATCTGCTTGGCCCCCGCCTCGACCCCGCCGACCTGGTCAGCATCGAGCTTGAACGGGCCCGCGTCGAAAACGGGATCATCCAGGCCGCGGTGACCACGGTGAATGAGTTCGGCAGCCTGGCCCTTACCGCGAGTGCCGCCCTGCTCGACCAGATTGGCCCGCCGCCATTTGTAGCCTTCACCGTCAACGACATCCGGCGCAAGGCACGCGTGGTGCGGACCTTTGGGGAGGCGCCGGTCGGGGCAACGGTCATTCTGGCCGATTCATACGGTTATCTCACCCTCGCCATTAACCAGCGCAGTCTGGCCGATTCCCTGGGGCTCTCGCGCGGCGATCATCCCGCCGTAACGGTCCAGGCCGCTAACTCGCCCGATCCCCAATAGGAGAACGTATATGGAAGATGCCGACGCCTTGATCCAGGCGCTTGCCGAACTGCGGGCGCGGGCCGACGCGGCCCTGGCTCAAGCCGACAACGAGGAAGCGCTTGAGACATGGCGAATCGAGTTTCTGGCCCGGAAAGGTAAGCTTGCCGGGCTCCGCGAACATCTTGGCTCAGTCGCAAAGCCCGACATGCCCCGCGCCGGTCAAGCGTTCAATGCCGCCAAACAAGCACTCGAGGGAGCATATGCAGCGCGCAAGGATGCAGTTCGCGGCCACGTCCTACAAAGTGAACTTGCCGCTGAGGCGGTTGATGTGACCCTGCCCGGACGTACACCCAGCGTGGGCTATGCCCATCCGGTCCACGAGACTCTACAGGAGATCATTCGCATCTTCGGCACCATGGGGTTCTCGGTGGCCGAAGGGCCGGAGGTCGAATCGGATCGGAACAACTTCGAGTTGCTGAATATCCCGGCCGACCATCCGGCGCGCGATACCATGGACACCTTCTATATCGACGTGCCCCACGGCATTCTGCTTCGCACCCACACCTCGCCGGTACAGGCGCGCGTTATGCTGAATCAGGAACCGCCCGTCCGCATTATCGCGCCTGGGCGCTGCTTTCGTCGCGACCAGGAGGACGCCTCACACCTCAGCTATTTCTGGCAATGCGAGGGTCTGGCCGTGGACCGCGATGTGACCTTTAGCGATCTCAAGGGCGTGTTGGCAAGCTTCGCCGACCAGATTCTGGGCTGCAAGGTGCGCTTCCGTCCGCATCACTTCCAGTTCACCGAGCCGAGCGCCGAGTTCGACTTCTCCTGCCTGGTCTGCGGCGGCAAGGGTTGCCGTGTGTGCAAGTACGAGGGCTGGCTGGAGATTAGCGGAGCTGGTATGGTGCATCCTCAGGTGCTCCGCAATGTGGGGTACGACCCGGCGATCTACAGCGGATTTGCCTTCGGCATGGGTCCGGAACGCATTACCATGATGCGCTACGGGATCAATGATATACGCCTATTGAACGCCAATGATTTGCGGTTTCTGCGGCAGTTCGCCTGACCTATACTCCAGACAGCTGAATCGAGAGGAGGGACGCGACGGTTCGCGCCGCGTACGTGATGAAAGTACCTTTGCGGTGGCTCAACGACTACGTCGAGGTGTCGATCTCGCCGGCCGAGTTGGCGGAAAAGCTCACCATGAGCGGCAGTTTGGTCGAACGCGTGGAGAACGCCGGTGCCCATCTGGATCAGATCCTCGTGGCCCGTATCGACGGCCTCGAACGCGTAGCGGGGTCGGATCATCTGTGGCTCGCCGCCCTCGATCTCGGCGATCGACGCCAGACCGTCGTTACCGGAGCGCAGAATCTCTATCCCGGCGCCGTAGTGCCTTATGTCGGAGTGGGCAGCCGCCTGCCCGGCAGCGACCAGCCGCTCAAGCCGCGGAAGCTGGCGGGAGTGGTCTCCGAAGGCATGGTCTGTTCAGGGCGCGAATTGGGCCTGAGCGACGAGCACGAGGGCATCCTCATCCTGGATACGATGGTGGACGGCGATCGCGCCGGCCGCGCCGTGGGTAAACCACTGTCCAGTCTGCTTGGCGAGTGGGTGCTCGACCTGGAGATTACCCCGAATCGACCCGATTGTTTGTCCATGATTGGCATCGCTCGCGAAGTCTCCGCTATTACGGGCGTCGCGCTACGCCTGCCCGAAGCGGCGCTCTCGGAAAGCCAACCGCCGGCAGCCCAGCTTGCCTCGGTGCGCATCGAGGCGGAAGATCTATGCCGACGATTTGTAGGGCGCGTGATCACCGGCGTCAAGGTTGGGCCGGCCCCTGTCTGGCTGTCCGAGCGACTGACCAGCGCCGGGATTCGCTCGATCAATAACATTGTGGATGTCACGAACTTCGTCATGCTGGAGTATGGCCAGCCCCTTCATGCCTACGACCTTGATGCGCTGGCCGGCCACGGCTTGACCGCCCGCCGCGCCCGACCTGGCGAGCGGATCACCACCCTTGATGGGACGGCGCGCACCCTTACCGAGGAAATCCTGGTCATCAGTGATCGGGATCACGCCGTGGGCGTGGCCGGTGTGATGGGCGGGCAAGACTCTGAAATAGGCCCCGGTACCACGCGCATTCTGCTCGAGGCCGCCAACTTCCAATCCCGAAGCGTGCGCCGCGCCGGCATGGCGCTCGGCCTCCGCACCGAAGCATCCAGCCGCTTTGAAAAGAGTCTCCCCGTCGCGCTCCCACCTATCGCGGCCGACCGCGCTGCCGCGCTCATCGTGCAGGTGGCCGGCGGTACCGTCGCCGAAGGCATGCTCGATGCCGGCCGGCTGGGAACCAGGCCGCTGGTCATCCCTTTCCACGTCAGCGAGATTAAGCGCCAGTTGGGCGTTGACTGGAGTGTTGAGCAGGTTCGAGGCAGTCTAGAGTCGCTGGAGTTCACCTGCGCGTCAAAGGCACCCGGCGTTCTGGAGGTAACCGTTCCTTGGTGGCGCGAGGATCTTACCGAGAGCGCCGATTTGGTGGAAGAGGTGGCGCGAATCACCGGCTATGACCGCATTCCCGACACTCTGCTCTGCGGCGGCGTCCCGGCGCGGCCTCAATCTCCAGGCCTCCAATGGCATTGGCGCGCCCGGGCGGAGTTGCTGGCCCGCGGGCTCAGTGAGGGAAGTAGTCCGGCCTTGACCAGCCTCCGCTCGCTCGAACTCCTCCGCCTCGGGAGTACGGATGACGAGTGGCCCGCGGTAGTTGCCCCTAACGCGGAGGCCGTGCGGGCCGCCGGCGCCACATTTCACCTGCTCAAGGTGGTGAACCCGCTCACCCCCGACCGCGAGTATCTCCGCCCCACTCTCCTTGCCGGGCTATTGGAGGCGCTCCGCGACAATCTGCGCGCCGGAGAGGAGCGCGTGGCGTTTTTCGAGTTGGATAATTGCTCGTTCCCACGCCCGGACGACTTACCGTTCGAGCGCCGCCAACTGGCGATCGCCATAGCGGGCAGTCGTGCCCCGCTCTCCTGGGCAACCACCAAGGAGGCCCTCGACTTCTTCGATCTTAAAGGCATCGTGCAAGACCTTTTGACCCGGCTGGGCCTTGATCAGGCGAGAATCGCCGCTGCCTCCCATCCGCTCTTGCATCCCGGGCGGAGCGCGTCTCTGCTCGTCCACGAACAACCTCTGGGATTCCTGGGCGAACTTCACCCCGTCATCGCGGCGCGCTGGGACCTGGGCGTCCATCGCGCCTATGTCGCCGAGTTCGATTTTGATGCGCTGGCCGGTCAGGCAAGCGAGAAGCGTACCTTTGTCGACTATCCACGTCTACCCTTCGCGAAGCGTGACCTAGCCGTGGTAGTGGACGAAGCACGTCCGGCCGAGGATGTGTTGCGGGTCATCCGCGCCGCCGGGAAGAATATGGTGGCCCACGTCACCCTGTTTGACGTCTATCGCGGTAATCAGATCCCCCCCGGAAAGAAAAGCCTGGCCTGTGCGCTGGATCTGCAGTCGGCCGAATCAACCCTCCGCGACGAGGAAGTCGAGAAAATCATCGGACGCATTCGCAAAGCGCTCGAGCATCAAGTGAGCGCGTCGTTCCGCGATTGATCGCGGCGGACTACGTGCCGGGCCGGCGGCAAGCGATACCGGTCAGCCGGATTTTCGCCGAGTAAACTCCCACACATTGGCTTCTCGCGTATCTCACTCAGTGCTACACTAGCTCCAATGACACCAAATCAACTACCTCTACCTGCTGAAGCGGCTCCTACCCTGAGCGCCCTCGACTCGGCTCGCCTCATGGTGGACGCCGCGGCGGATAAGAAGGCCCAAGATATCGTCCTTCTCGACGTGAGAGCATTCTCCAGCCTGGCCGATTACTTTATCGTGTGCTCCGCCCCGGTGGAGCGGCAGATCCGCGCCATCGCGGAAGGTATCGAGGAAGCCCTGGACGCGGTCCAGGTACCGCCGTACCGGCGCGAAGGTACGCCGGCCGATGGGTGGGTCTTGCTCGATTACGGCGATGTCATCGTGCATATTCTCAGCACCGAACAGCGCGACTACTACAAGCTCGAGCAGTTGTGGGAGCAGGCTCATCTTGTCGTGCGGGTGCAATGATCGTGCCGCCAAATGTGGCGCCGCGAGCGTGAGCGATCGGCCACCCTCCGGGCGACGTCCCTTTATTCTCGGTCTGATCGTTGGGGTGATCGGCGGCCTGACCCTGGGATCCACACTGGCCGCCATTTTCGGTGACGATGTCTCAGTCTTGGTCCAACGCCTGATCAAGCGCATCGCCGGGGAGCGCGAGGAACCGAATTTTCAGATCCTCTTGCAGTAGGGCGCTCACCCCGAGAGATGCGCCACGGTCACCCCTTCGCCGCCCTCGCGCGCTTCGGCCGCCTTGAAGGTGCTCACCAAGGGATTGGTAGCCAGCTCTTCCCGCACCGCTTGCCGTAAGGCGCCGGTCCCCTTCCCGTGAATAATCCGCACGAACGGCAGGTTGGCCATATAGGCGTCATTCAGGTACCGCTCCAGTTCGTGAAGCACCTCGTCGACCCGCATCCCCCGCAAATCGAAATCGATGCTCGGCACGGCCACTTCGGCCCGACGAACCCCTACCGCCGCGAGCCGAGGCTCCTCTACCACCGCCGCCTCGCCGGGTTCGGGCAGGCGAACCTCGCCTGCCTTTACCCGTGTCTTAAACGGCCCGATCTGCACCTCAAGCTCCTGTCGACTATTTGGTCCGCCGACCACGGTGCCGGCTTGACCCGATCGCACCAGCACCACCCGGTCTCCCACCGTTATCCCGCGCTCAGCCGGCGCCGGTGTCTGTTTCCGGGCCGGGACAGGCTTGAGATCGGGCGGCTCGGCGAGCAACGTCGGTTGCTCCCGCACCGCGACGGCCAGCCGCTCTCGAAGGTTGGCCAGCAGGTTAGCGGGCTGCGAACCATGAAGGCTCAGTTCAGCTTCCGCCCGATCCAGTTCACGACGAAGGTCCTCGACGCTCGCCGCCGCCTCGGCCCGCGCCGTACGCAGAATCACCTCACGCTCGCGCACGATCTCGCGTACTTCTCGCTCCAGTCGGCCGCGCAGTTCGACCGCGGAGCGTTCCGCCGCTTGAGCCGCCGCGAAGAGGGCCACCGCCGCCTCGCGATCGCGTTCAATCTCGGCCAGCATCTTCTCGACCCGTTTTTCCTCGGCGCTGATAAAGGCGCGCGATCCTTCGATAATTGCCGAGGGCAAGCCAAGGCGGGCCGCGATAGCCAGGGCGTTGCTGCGGCCCGGTAGGCCAATGGTGAGGCGGTAGGTGGGGGTCAGCGTCTCGACATCGAACTCCACGCTGGCGTTCTGGGCGCCTTCGGTGGCTGCGCCGAATGCCTTGAGTTCACTATAGTGGGTGGTCGCCATCACCCGCGCCCCCACCGCCAGCAGATGGGTCAGTAGGGAGCGGGCCAGAGCCGAGCCTTCCGCCGGATCCGTGCCCGCCCCCAGTTCGTCGAGAAGCAGCAAGCTGTTGGGAGTTGTTTCCTCTAAAATGTGGATGATATTGGTCAGATGTCCGCTAAACGTGCTGAGACTCTGCTCGATACTTTGCTCGTCGCCAATGTCGGCGAAGATGCCCTCGAATATGGCCGCCTTCGATCCAGGGGCGGCCGGAATCGGTAGTCCGCACTGTGCCATTAAGGTCAAGAGGCCGACCGTCTTCAGGGCGACGGTCTTGCCGCCCGTGTTCGGCCCGGTCACCAGCAATACTCGGAAGTCGGACCCCAGGCGAACCGAGATCGGCACCACCTCTCCGGTGAGCAGTGGATGACGCGCCAGTTCGAAATTCAATGCGCCGTCCGCGCCGATGACCGGCAACACGGCATGCACGGCCGAACCGTAGCGGGCGGCGGCCATCGCGAGATCCAGCTCGCCCAGGGCCAGTACTGTGTCCTGAATCGCCGGACCCTGTACGCCTATCCGATCGGCGATTAGACGGAGGACGCGGGCGATCTCCTCCTCTTCCCGCATTTGCAATTCGCGCCACTTGTTGTTCAGCTCATTGGTCTGGAATGGCTCAACGTAGAGGGTGGCGCCGCTGGCGGAGCGATCGTGGACGGCGCCGCGTACCACTCCGCGCGCGTCGGAGCGGACGGGAATGACGTAGCGGCCGTTCCGAATGGTAATAATGGGCTCTTGAATGGCGGCGCGATAGGTGGCGGAATTGAGGATGGACTGCAGGCGCTCGATCAGTCGCTGATGAGCGACCCGTAGCTCACCGCGGATCTTTCCCAGGGCGGGGCTCGCCGAATCAAGAATCTCTCCCTGCTGACTTACCGTCTGCGCGATTAAGGTAAGCACATCGCGGAAAATCCCGATCCGCCCACGTACTGCTGCCAGCCACGGGTACTCCTCCGTAGGCAGACGATTTAAGGCATTTCGTATGCGCTCGGCACACTCCAGCGTACCGCGTACCTCGAGCAGCTCCATCGGATCGAGGATTCCCCCGAGCTGCGCCCGCGATACTCCGGGCCGAATGTCGCGCGCGCCGCCCAGCGAGACATCGGCCCGCGCATCGAGTACGTTTCCCGCTTCGCGCACCCGCGCCTGCCGGTCCGCCACCTCCTCCGGCTTGGTCAATGGACGTAGAGCCAGCACCATCTCCCTGCTCAGGGAAAAACTGGTGTGGCCGGCGAGCTTGTCGAGTACCTTGGGGAACTCGAGCGTTTGCAGCGTCTTTTCGGGGATCATGGGGGCGCCGGCATGCTCTTCGCGATATCAGTTTCTCTATTTGTATCCAGGGTACCACAGCGAGGTTGCCGTTACTGTCAAGAAGGAGACACTTAGTCTTATCGCCACCAGGATTCCATCCACATCGTCGTCGTTCGCCAACAGGAACGGAAGCCGGCCTTTTGATACAGCGGGGCTAGGGCACTCTCGCACGTGAGCACCGTCAGGTCAAACCCCATTGCCTCGGCATCCTCCAGGGCCCGCCGGATGAGCCGACGGGCGAAGCCCCGCCCGCGTGCTTCGGGGAGCACGCCCACGCTGTAGATGCCCGCCGTGTCGCCGAACGGGCAAAGACACGCCGCCGCCACGGCCGTACCCTGGTGCCGCAGCAAGTAGGTGGAGACCAGGGCAGGCGGCGTGTAGAACGCGAACACCTCGTGCGGTAGACCAAAGACGCGAGCCAACAGCCCGCGAGCCAAGGATAAGTAGGGATCCGATTCGACCAACATGATGTCATTGTCATGGGCCTGCTCGAGGCGCCGCGCCCCACTCCGTACCATGCATACCGGAGAGGGTGCGCCGCGCGTAAAACCCTCCTTGCGGAGCGCTCGCTCCAGGGCGCCATCCTCCTCGCCGGGCGGCATGCTGATCATCAGGGTGCCGGCCTGGTGCTGCATTTCGCGAACCAGCGCCGAGGCCCAAGCGGGAGCGGCGCTATCCTCCACCGTGGGGTCGATCACCATGTGCGGTACGCGCTGGACCAGAAGCGAGCGCACGAAGAGCATATCCGGCCGCCGCGTCACCTCGAACACGCCGGGCGGCATGGCCACTTTGCCCACCGCCTCCCACATGGCCGTGAAGTTGCCGTATACCTGGCGGGCTAAGGCAAGGTCTTTCAGCATTGGCGAGCATATCCCGACCGGGGCCCAATCGCACGCCCGGTCCTACAGACGCACGCGGCGATAGTTACGCTTGCCAACGCGCACCTCCATCCCATCCCGCACGGGAATAATCGAGGCCGGGTCGGTCACTTGTGTGTCGTCGATCCAGACGGCGCCCTCGATAACCTTTCGGCGCGCTTCCGAGTTGCTTTCCGCGAGGCCGAGCGTCACCAGCAGTTCAAGCACACGCCATTCCGCCCGCGTTTCCAGGCGGACCTCCGGGATGTCATCCGGCTTGGCGCGTCCCTGCACCACCTTCTCGAATCGCTCCTGAGCCTTCCGTGCCTGAGCCGCGCTGTGATAAAGGTTTGTCACTTCAAAGGCGAGTCGCTTCTTGAACTGCATGGGGTTCGCGCCTGTCGCGAGTTCGGCCGCGATGGCGCTGATCTCCGGCAGCGGGACATCGGTGCATAGCTCGAAATACGGGAGGATTTGCTGGTCGGGAATGGACATCAGTTTGCCGTACATATCGGCGGCAGGATCCTCGACCGCGACCGTGTTGCCCTGGGTTTTGCTCATCTTGAGTCCGTCCAGACCTAGCAGCAGGGTGAGGGTCATGATCGCTTGAGGCGGCTGGCCAAAGGCTCGCTGGAGCGTGCGCCCCGCCAAAAGGTTAAAGAGCTGGTCGGTTCCTCCCAGTTCAAGATCCGCCTTCAGGGCCACGGAATCGTACCCCTGCATCAAGGGATAAAGGAACTCTTGTAAGCCGATAGGCTGACCCGCCGCGTAGCGATTGGTGAAACTCTCGCGTTCGAGCATTTGAGCCACCGTGAAGTTGGCTGCGAGACCCACGATATCCTTGAAGCGGAGCGGGCCAAGCCAGTCGGCGTTATAGGTCCACTCCACCTGATCCTCGTCTAGAATGCGGCCGATTTGCTTCCGGTAGGTGGCCAGATTCTGGTACACCGTCGCCTCGGACAGCATTTGGCGCATCGCCGTACGGTCCGAGGCGTCGCCGATCTGAGCCGTGAAGTCGCCGATCACCAGGCAAATAGTGTGACCCTGCCGCTGAAAGGCGCGCAGTTTCCGCAGGACGACCGCGTGCCCCAGATGCATGTATGGGCTGGTAGGATCCACGCCGAATTTTACCCGCAGCTTGTCGCCCCGGCGCAGTCGCGCCTCCAGCTCGGTCCGCACCACAACTGACTCCGTACCTCGTTCGAGCAGGGTGCCGACCTCGTCGAGCCCGGCTAGATGAGCCCAGCGGTCAGCCGGTACCACCGGAGGAGCCTCTGCCTGGTCAGCCGGCCGCCCGGTTCGTTCCTGTGCGGGCTCCGGTCGTTCCGTGAAGCCCTTGCCGGTCATGAAGAAACCGGAGCTGTCGCGATGGACTTCCTCCAGGTTGGTGCCGTTCGGGGCGATCGTGACCTCGCGATGCTCGCGGTCCAGAAAATAGACCGCCGTTCGCGCCCCCAACGCGCCTTCCAGATACTGGACCAGCAGATCACGCGCCGCCAAGACCGCATCCTGATTGTCCCCGACCCACCCGTCGATTGGGAACAACATATTACGCGAATCGGCGCCCACCTTGGAGCAATCGTTCTGCCGCCAGATCCAGCGCCGGGTCCGCACCTCGTGGTCGTCCATGTAGACGAACTCGCCGGCGTCTACCTCTTCAGGCTCCGTTTGGCCCAAAGGAGTGAAGAGAAAGCCCGCGGGCGCCGGCCCCACCACGACATCGCCCTGCAAACGGTCGAGATCGTGCGATCCCAGAGGAACCAGGAAACGCAGCGAAGCGGCATTGGCCAGATTGACGGCGGGGCTGAGCAGGGGTACGTGGCTGCCCTTGAGGGCCCGATTCGCCAGCGCTTCAACCGAGCCCTTGAACCGACTGTTGCTGATCCCAAGTGCCGAAAAGGCCGCGCGCCACGGGCCAAAGGCGCGCTCTCCCAGTGAAGGATCGCCGGAAAGCGCTGTGAAAGCGTCCCGTTCGGAGGCGCGAAGCAGCGCCTCAATGGCGGGATTAGGTCGGCTGTTGTCTACGCCCCAAGCGGCGACCAGGCCGATACAGACCGTAGGAAAGCGCTCGAATACCTGATCGTGGATCCGAAACCGCATCAAAACCTCTCCGCGACTATCGGGGCGAAACCCCTAGTATCAACTATAGCCTTCGCGGCGCTCGCAGGCGCTAACGTCGCCAGGCTACCTGCACCGTGCAACCGGCGCACAGCAACGGGCCCGGCAAAATGGGTGTCAGATCCGTTTGCCCTCCAATCGCCACCCGCACCAGTGGACCGTGCCCGGTCACACTCAGTTGCAACGTGCGCCCGTGGTAGCTCATCCCCGCCTCGCCCGATCCGGCCGGATCCTGGAGGGCAAGTCCTGGCGCCGCCGGCTTCCCAGGCGCCTTGTCATACCAACCCACTCCGAGGTACGCCGCGTACAGCGCCGTGAGGTACATGCGCGCCGCCCAGCCAAACGAAGGCGCCCCGCTTCCCTTCCCGGTGGGGCCGTACCATTCACGGATGTCGCCGCCCGAGTCAAAAGCCTCGGCCAGACGAAGCAGGATGGCCTGGGCTTTGGCCGTCTTGCCGGACCGCGCGTAGCCCAGCGCCACCATGGCGCCCACCGTCGGCCAGTAAGCGCTCTGGTAGCGCCCTGGCCCCAGGCGCTCGTGTTTCCCCGCATAGTCGGCGGGGGCATAGTCCCCATACAGAACGCGGGCCGGCACGCCGTCTCCTCCGTTCAGTCCCAACAGATACGAGGCATGCCTCGAGGTGAACCGCTCGATCGACGCCGCCTGCATAGGGTCGGCGATCCCGTACAGAATGCAGAGAAAGTTACTGTCCAGCTCGAAATAGTCTCGCGGGCCTAACCAGGAACGGTAGTGGCCGAAACCGGGGACCGCCGGGGCGCCGAGCGCGTACGGGGCGGTGTTCGTCCAGAGCAGCCGGTTGATGTCATGCTTGATTCGCCCGGCGAACTTTGCGTAATAGTTGGCCCGCTTCGGATGGTGAGCAATACTCTCGATCACCGAAAGACTCTGCGTTCCCCAGTACCACAGCGCTTCGAGTTGGGTGGCATAGCCGGTGCGGCCCACCTGATCTACCCAGTCGGCGGCGGTGTGCGGCGGTACGTTGGCGTAGATAAGGACACTGCTGCCCTTCGCCGGCCGAACAAAACCCTTGTCGAGCCAACGCCACCCGCGCTCCAGTTTGGGTAGAGCGGCAACCAGGGCAGCGCGGTTGCCGGTGACTCGATAGGCGTCAAGGGCCGCGCTGATCAAGATTGGTGTTTCGTCGAAATAACCGGACTTGGGCGCCGTAATCCAGCCACCGAAAGGCTGCTGTCGCGCCAGCCAATACTGCAGTTCAGTCGTACTGTAGGCGGCCAGGCTGCTTCCGGCCTGGGAAGGCACCATACCCCAGGCAAAACTGTCGCGCACCCATGGGTTAGTGTAGTAGTTGGCGGCGGCAACGTGGGTAGTGCCGGTAAAGTCGGCCGCCAGCACGGCCAGCGCATATCGTTCCCCTTGGTCCAGAGTCGCATTCCCGGTTTCAACCAGGAGTTGGATGCCGGATAGTCCATACATCCCCCCGCCTCCGGCCCGCGCCGGCATCGTGGCGGCCAGGGTGGCAAACACCACGAGGCAGCAGGCAAGCAACCGTGCCGCTTTCACCAGCATGGCGCATACCAGGGCGCGGCGCACCCGCCTGAAGGGGCGGACGCACCTATGCCGGGGAGCTGAGCCTGCCGGAACGCCCCGGGAACGGAGTTGAGGGAGCATAATTGGCACCGCTCCATGATACGAGATTGCCGTACATCACTGATATTGACAGCGACGGGAGCGGCGGGTACGCTCCTACGAGATGGGGTGTCGCCAAGCGGTAAGGCACCGGTCTTTGGAACCGGCATTCCCAGGTTCGAATCCTGGCACCCCAGCCGCGCGGCCCGCCTTCCCGTGTCGTACACTCGGTGGTTTTGGGCGGAAGCCGAGTTCGGCGTAAGTCAAAGGGAATGGAATGCTTATGAAGAAGCTTGCAATCCTTGGTGTTTTCGCACTTATCTCCGGTCTTTTTGGCGTATCCGTTGGCCCCAGCCGCGCTGCCGCCCCGAAGCACCTCTCGGTCCTGCTGTACATCGACGGGTCGTTGGGCGACCTTGGCTTTTTCGATTCGGCTAATTCCGGCGTGCTGCGCGCCCAAAAGCAACTAAGCGTCTCCGTCAAGGTGACCCAACAGAGTGATGCCACCCAGTGGCAAACGCAGCTACTCGCCCTCGCGGGCAGCGGCAAATACGACGTGATCGTGCTTGATGCGTCCGATGCCACGCTGAACGGCGCCGCCAAGGCGTTGATCGCCAAATACCCTAAGCAAAAAATCATCGACTTCGACGATAACTCATTTGCCAAGTCGCCATCCGTCAGTTCAATTATCTACAAGCAGAACGAAGGCTCGTTTCTGGCCGGCGCGCTTGCCGCCATGGTGGCGAACAGTAATCTTCCTTTCGTCAGCCACAAGAACGTGATCGGTATGGTTGGGGGACAGAAGATTCCCGTGATCATTGACTTCCAGGACGGTTATGTGCAGGGCGCCAAAGTGGTAAATCCCAAAATTGCCGTCAACGTGACCTTCATCGGCGGCAGCGGCGGCAACGATACCTGGAGCAACAAACCGGCCGGGGCGCGGCTTGCCGCGTCGCTCTACAATGCCGGAGCGGCGGTCGTCTACCAGGTTGCCGGCGGCTCCGGCCTTGGCGTGCTGAGCCAGGCCAAGGTGGCCAAGCGCTACGCGATCGGCGTCGATTCGAATCAAGACTCCTTCGCTCCCGGCCATGTGATCGGCTCAGTGGTGAAGCGGGTCGATAACTCGGTGTTCGATCTGATCAAGCTCGCCACGCAAGGGAAGCTTCAGGGAGCGCACATCTATTATTACGGTTTGCAGAACCACGGCGTGGATCTGACGCGCGATTCCTACACCCGCGCCATTATCACACCTGCCATGTATAGCCGGCTGGATAAGCTTGAAGCGCAGGTGATGAGCGGCAAGATTAAGGTGAAAACCGCTCTGTAAGGAGACCGCCCCGAGGCGGAAGTAGAGGCACCTACGAGCGCCGTCGCCGCGCGATTAGTCGCGTCGGATCGGCGCTCGTCTGGATCAAACCACTTCATCCTGATGTTCTGACCTCCGCTTTTGTCGCATGCCGGCGAGGACGTATGAACGCCGTCGATATGATTGGGATCGTCAAGCGCTTCGGCAACGTGATTGCCAACGCGGGCGTGGACCTCGATATTCGTGAGGGCGAAGTACACGCGCTGGTCGGTGAGAA
>JAICHN010000033.1 GCA_025924845.1 Chloroflexota bacterium
ACCAAGCGCAAGCGCGCCGCCCGCAAGGCGCAAAAGCGCCGCGCGCCAGGCGTCTAGGGCCCGCGGCGCCCCCGGTTGGGGCAGAGCCATAAAGACAACAAAGACGGACCCATGGTGATCGCCATGGGTCCGTCTTTGTTGTCTCCCATGATGTACCAACTTGCCTCGTTAGCAAGATTCGAACACCTTCAGTCGGCTGGTCAGGTCGGCGTACTTAGTAACTGAACGTAGTCGCCCGCTCGTCGCCTATCCACTGCCACATCGACACGGTACCGCCAAGCTCTGTGTTTGGGAGGAGTTGGGTCTTGTCGAGCTTCCGTGCTTATACGCCTGCGTCAAGATCCTCCACCATGAGGACACCTCGTGATCTACCGCCGCGAGAGCAGGCCGATCAGCACCAACGCTAGTCCTACTGGTCCGCAGGCCGCCGCGCCCAGCAATGACCGCGTAATCGTGGCGCGTGCCTTGGCCACGACCTCGGGACGAGTATGCAGGCTGACCAAAAACGGCGCGTCCGGCTCGGGTGATCGCGCCACCGATAGTGTGCCATCGCGATCGGTAGCCATGCCCAATACGTAGACCTCTCGGCCCAGAGGAACGATCTCCTCCAGTGAGTGATATCCCAGAGTGAGGCGGCGCGGGCGAGCGAGGCCGGTCCCCAGTTCAATGGTCACGGCGCCGTGTCGATCAGGCTGCTTCGCCTCACCGGGCTGGAACCGATCGACGATCTTCTCCATCTCCAGCCGGGCGCCCGCGGGATCCACCAGCACCCGTCCCGTTCCGTCAAACAGACGGAAGCGGGTGCGCCGTTCGTTATTCGCCACCACGTCGCTGCCCGCGCGCACCCGCCGGCACAGCTTTCCCGCCTCGTCGCGCGTCTCGTATTCTTCCTCCCAACGCCGGGTAACCCGGTAATGGAAGGCGGCACATGGCGTGGCGCTCAAGGGTGACGACAGGGGTTCCTCACACTCAAGCACGCCGGACAACGCTACGCGCTGGGCGAAGAGATCGGAGCCGATTTGTGCTGCTACCCGCTCGTGCAACGCCTGTAGCTCGGCGATAGGCGTGAGCGGCGTGGCCGCCGCCTGACGCGCCAGGCGCGTCTGCCGGTATGCCCCATGAGCCAGCACGGCGGCCAGGACAATCAATGCCAGACCGGAAACCAGCAATTCCACCATTGGCCCGCCCTTACGCTACGACCTGCACGATCGTCCCAATTTTCGCCCAGTGATACAGCCACTCCTCGAAAGGGATCGGGACGTTTACGCAGCCATGGGTACCACTATACACGCCCGGCGGCCCCGGAGCGTTGTTGGTGCCGGGACCATAGACGGTCCGCCAGGGCGCGTCGTGGATGAAATAGCCGCCCGAGCGAAAATAGAGCGCGTAGTTCACCTTACTGGGAGGGTAGTAATAGAGCGACCCTTTCTTCCAGGGACTGATGAAGGTGTAGGGATGGAACTTGGCCCCAATGTGCCAGATGCCGATCGGGGTAGGCAGCAGGTTATTGCCGGTGGTGACCAGCGTACTGCGCAACAGCGTGCTGCCTGCGTACACGTCCATGCTCTGCGTACCCAGGTGTACCACGATCCGGCGGTAGTTCACGCCGAGGCCGCTGTAGTAGCCGTCGCCGACGTTGCCCAGCTTGTCGGTGAGATAGACGATCATCGTGTACAGTCCGGGCTTGACCACTACGCCGCGCTGGTCGCGGCCATCCCAGATCACCGCGGCCTTCTTCCCGCCGGGAACGGATCCTTCCTTGATCACCCGAACCAGTCCCTTGGTGCTCTGCCGATGAATCTCCACGCGGACGGCGACCGTCTTGTTGGGGATGAAATGCACCGTCATGTGGTCAAATTGCGGATTAAACTGGAATCGGTCGAAGGTTACCTTGCCCAGAGTCGGCGCCGTATGGTCGATATGCAGGACATAGGTCGCCGTTTTGCCAAGGTTCCCCGCCCAGTCCTCGGCCCGTACATGGAAGTAGATTGTACCATTGGCCAGAGGGCCGATCGTCGTCGCCGTCACCGCCGTTAAGGAACCGGTCGGAGTGCCGGTCGGACTGCGGTCCACGCTGGTCAAATAACCCTGTATGCCGCCCGCATCGGCCGGTTTGGTCCAGGTCAGCTTGGCCACGGGCTCGGAATAGGATGCTTTCTGCTTGGGATGGGTAGAAGAACTGATCACCGGGGCGGCGGGCGGCGTGCGATCCAGGCGGAAGGCCGGGCCGGCATAATAATCTACCCACGGACCGTTGTGTCCGGCGCCGTCACTCAACCTGCCCTGCCAGTGGTATGCTCCCTCGGGCAGATGTGAGACATTCACAGTAACCGACCCGCGTTGCCCCGGCACCAACACGGCGCCCTCGGCCGTCGGGCTGCCCGTGAAGGCTTTGGCGACTGGCCGCACCTCTACTTCCGGGCGCAACGCGGGCGCGCTGCCCGGTGCGACGGCCATGCTGAAGACAATAGCCGGCGTGTTGGTCCAGTAGCGCGGTAACAGCGTACCACCGCCAAGCTCCTCTTCCTTCAAGTGCAGCGGAGCCAGCACAACCGGAGTCGGCACGGCCGTGGCTGTTGTAGTGGCGGAGGGCGTAGGGCTGGGCGTCGACGTGGCGCGCCGCGTCGCCGTTGCGCTTGCCTTTGGAACGGCCGTAGAAGCCCCGGTAGGGCGCGAGGTTGGGCTGGAGGCTGACGCCGGCGTGGTGCTGGGTTGGGCGGCATGAGGAGGATCGGATGTCGGACCACCGCGCGAGCTGGTGGGTGGGTCGGCGGGCGGCACGGCCGTGCCGGTGTTAAGCGCCACGTTTATGGTGGCTTGCACCGCCGCCGCCACCTGGGTCGCCACCGCGTTTGAGTCTGAAGGCGGCGGCGAGGATTGACCGGGCAACGGCGCGCAGCCCGCAAGCAAGAGCATAAAGATAAAACCGAGGATCAGCAGGGCATACCGGCGTCTCACTGTAGTCCACTCCTCCTTGCCTGGTACATGGTGCCCGTTCAGGAGTTTCCACGCAAGAGGATCTTGCACGGCGCCGTAACCATTGCGCCGGAAGGCTCGTTATCATTTAGGGGGATCGCCCGCGAAATTGAGTTCTTGCCCATGAGTGGAAAGAGGTAGCTGCATGAAGAATCCGGCCTGGCGCATCATCGGCGCGACCCTGCTCTCCGTCGCGCTCGGCGCGGCGGCATTCGGCCCTACCTCCCCTACCGCCCAGGCCAGAGGCGCCGCGAACGCGCTCAGTATTGTGGCGCCAACCAAAGTGATTATTTTCCATCCCAAGGGCTTCAGGGGCGCCCCGGTAGCGGGCAACTGCGGCATGGGCGAATCGCTGGCGCTGAATCGCTCGGATGCCTGGAGGTGTATCGTCGGCAATGAGATTTATGATCCTTGCTTCAGCACAGCCCCGCACGCGACCTGGGTGATTTGCGATGCATCGCCAAAGAAGCGGGTCGGCATCAAGGTGGCCCTACCGAAACCGCTCCCCACTCATGCCAAATCTAAGGACGACCAGCCCTGGCTGCTTACACTGGGCGACGGAGTAACCTGCGGCTTCGTCACCGGAGGTACATTTGGGATTGGCAATCAGCGCGCCAATTACGGATGCACGAAAACGGATTGGATCATCGGCTCCCCCGTGCCGGGCAAGGTGTGGTACGCGGTGCGGGCCCGCATGCGAACCGATACTGGGGTCAATGAACCGGCCGCCGCGCATGTGTGGGCTCAGTCGATCGCCACCGTGGTGCTTTAGCACGCCTACTCCTGGAAGATCGAAGACGGGGAGGTAGACCTACCTCCCCTTCTTCTATCTTCCAACCACTGTCATTTTTCGTACACCGGGGTGCGCCAGGAGGCGTAGTCGCTAATTGCACCGCGGGCCGCGGCAATGTACCGCTCCTGTAGACGCGTCACCACGGGACCGCGCGCCCCGCCCTGGCCGATCTGTCGCCCATCAATTTCGCCGATATGGGCAATCTGCACGCCCGTGCCGCAGAAGAACAGTTCATCGGCCGTGTACAGCTCGCTGCGGTCGATCCGTCGCTCCTGCACGAGCAACTCCTGCTCGCGGGCCAGTTCGGTCACCGCGCTCCGCGTAATCCCCACCAGAATGTCCTCGGTCACCGGAGGCGTCACCAGAACCCCGTTCTGCACCATGAACAGGTTGCACGAACTGCCCTCGGCCACATGACCATCGTCGGTGAGCATGATCGTGTCATCGAACCCGGCATTCATGGCGTCGTCCACCGCCAGCGCCGTGTTGATGTAACCGCCGGTCACCTTCCCTCGGGCGGGGATGGCATTGTCGTCGAGGCGCCGCCAACTTGAGATGGTGACGCGCAAGCCGCGCGTGGTGTCAAGATAGTCGCCCATTGGCACCGCGAAGGCCGCGAAATTGGAGGGGATTTTGGCCAGCGCCACCTTGATCATGCGCCCCGACTTGTAAGCGATCGGCCGCACGTAGACGTCGGAGCGGAAGCCGTTGGCCCGCAGCATGGCCAACGTACCTTGACACAGATCGTCTTCGCTCAACCCCAGATCGATCTTCAGCACACGACAGGAGCGGAGCAATCGGCGCATATGCTCGGGGAGCTTCAGCACATAGAGTTGCTCCTCGTCGTCGTTCCAGTAGCCGCGAATGCCCTCGAAACAGCCCGTGCCATAATTGAAGGCGTGGGTGGCGATACTGATATTGGCCTCAGCCAGCGGTACCACGCGTCCCTCGAAAAAGGCATAGCCGGTGTCGATACTGCTGGTAGGGGGCGGTCCCCCGGCGGCGCGCGTGGGCGTGGTCATGCGGTCCTCCTTCGATTAATTGCGAACTCCAGGCTATCACTCAGGGCAATCCAACTGGCCTCAATCAGGTTTTCCGAGCTGCCGACCGTGCTCCAGGAATCGTCGTCATCGCCCGACTCGATCAGCACGCGTACCGTCGCCCCGGTGCCATCGTGACCATCCAGCACGCGCACCTTGAAATCGAGCAAGTGGGTATCGTTGATCGCCGGGTAGCGCTCACACAGCGCTTTGCGCGCGGCAAGGTCGAGCGCGTTCACTGGGCCGTTCCCATCCGATGCCGTATGCATGGTGACCCCGGCCACATCCAGCTTGACCATCGCCTCCGCAATCATCTCCCCAGACGGACGACGCTGCACCACTACCGTAAAATCGAGCAGGCGAAACGGCGGCATATAGCCCGGCTCGGTGCGTTGCACCAACAGGTGTACCGACGCCTCGGCGCTCTCGAAGCTGAACCCCTCGTGCTCCAGCGTCTTCACCTGCTCCAGAACGGCGGTGGCCCTGGCCCCATCCAACTTGCCGCTGCCTACCCGTTCCACCAACTCCAGCACGTTGGAACGCCCGGAAAGCTCGGAAATCAGGGTGCGCTGCTGGTTCCCCACCAGGGTAGGCTCGACGTGCTGATAGGCAATCGGCGAGCGGCGCATGGCGCTTACATGGATGCCGCCCTTGTGGGCGAAGGCGCTGTGCCCCACGTAAGGCTGACCGGTTTCCATCAGGCGGTTGGCTACCTCGCCGACGAAGCGCGCCGTCTCGGTGAGCGAGGCAAGCCTGCCGGGTGGAAGGCAGGTGTAGCCGAGCTTAAGCTCCAGGTTGGGAATGATCGAGCATAGATTGGCGTTGCCGCACCGCTCGCCGTAGCCGTTAAAGGTGCCCTGAATCTGCGTGGCGCCCGCGCGCACTCCGGCCAGGGTATTGGCCACGGCAAGCTCGCCGTCGTTGTGGGTATGGATCCCGATCGGGGCATCCAATACGCCGCGAACCGCCGCCGTGACTTCGCCGATCGTTTCCGGCATGGCTCCCCCGTTTGTATCACAGAGCACCAATCGGGAAGCGCCCGCCTCGGCCGCGGCGCGTAAGGTAGCCAGGGCATACGCTCGATCGGCGGCGAAGCCGTCGAAGAAATGCTCCGCGTCATAGATCACGTCGAGACCCTGGGCCTTGAGGTAGCTGACCGAATCAGTAATCATGGCAAGGTTCTCGTCGAGCGTGGTTTGGAGGACTTCGGTCACATGATGGGTCCAACTCTTGGCCACGATGGCGACGCCGCTCGTCCCGCTCTCGATCAGAGCGCGAATGTTGGGGTCGTCCGCCGCCGTGCCGTGGGGGCGCCGCGTGCTGCCGAAGGCGTAGACGCGCGCATGCCGCCAGGTGCGATTGGCAGCGGCGCGGAAAAATGCCACATCCTTGGGATTAGAACCTGGCCAGCCACCCTCGATATAATCCACTCCCAGGGCGTCGAGCCGTTCGGCGATCCGCAACTTATCGCTCAGGCTGAGGTTGATCCCCTCGCCCTGCGTACCATCTCTGAGTGTTGTGTCGTAGACTTCGATCTTCACCGTCATTACCGCAACCGTTTCACCACTTCATCGCCCATTTCCGCCGTATGTAGGAATGGTGTGCCGGGTGCGGCAATGTCGCGCGTGCGGCAACCGGCGTCGAGCGCTTGCTCGACCGCCGATTCCACCGCACGCGCGTTGTCCTCAAGGCCAAAGGAGTGGCGCAACATCAGCGCCACGGAAAGCAGGGTACCCAACGGATTGGCCCAGCCCTTGCCCGCGATGTCGGGCGCGGAGCCGTGAATCGGCTCATAGATGCCGAGCCGCCCCGTACCGAGGCTGGCGGAGGGCAACATGCCAAGCGACCCGGCCAGGACACCGGCCTCGTCGCTCAGGATGTCGCCGAACAGATTTTCCATGACCAATACGTCGAAGCGGCTGGGGGTGCGGATCAGCTGCATCGCCATCGAATCGACCAGGGCATGCTCCAGCGTCACATCCGGATAGTCCTTGCCGACCTTGATCGCCAATTCGCGCCAGAGCGCCGAGCTGGTCAGCACATTCGCTTTGTCCACCGAGGTGACGAGCTTGCGCCGCCCCTGAGCGATGCGGAAGGCCGTGTGCAAGATGCGTTCGATCTCGAGGCTGGTGTAGGCCAGCGTATCCACCACGCGCGTATAGCGGTTTCGTTCCTGTCGGCCGCGCGGCTTGCCGAAATAGAGGCCGCCGATCAGTTCGCGTACCACCAGGAGATCCGTACCTTCCACCACCTCGCGCCGAACCGGCGAGGCGTCGACCAGGGCGGGCCAGGCGCGAACCGGGCGAAGATTGGCGAATACGCCGAGCCGCTTGCGCAGACCGAGCAGGCCTGCCTCCGGACGCACCTTTGCCTGGGGATTGTCCCACTTCGGGCCGCCCACGGCGCCCAACAGCACGGCGTCGCTCTCCAGGCAGGCGGCGAGGGTATCGTCCGGCAACGGCGAGCCGACCGCGTCGATGGCGGCGCCCCCAAATGACGCCTCGCGGATCGAAAACGTAGCCGCCCCACTATCTTGAATCACCTTGAGCACCTTGAGTGCCTCGGCGATCACCTCCGGCCCAATGCCGTCGCCCGGCAGCACTGTAATGTGGAACACTTGCGCCTCAGCAGGGTTCGATCCTGGTCGCGCCGTCATACTGGTCACGGATGCTCCTTGCTCAATTCAGATCACCGCGCGGGTAGCGACGACAGATCGCCCGGATCGGTCGTCGCTACGCCGAGCGTTCGTCATCGTTTGGCGGCTCCGACCGGCAGGGGCTTCGGCGTGAGCGCCTCGCCCTCCACCGTATGCTGAAGCTTATTAATTGCGTTCAGATAGGCGAGGGTCGAAGCCACGATCACATCCACGTTGGAACCATGGCCGGAGAAGGTGCGACGAGGCGAATCGGGGGCCAGGGCATCACGGGTGATGCGCACCGTCACTTCGGCGATGGCGTCGATGCCTTCGGTCACCGCTTGCACCACGTATTCCTGCAAGGTGTGACCGCCGCCGGTAATCTTGTCCACTGCTTTGTAGGCGGCATCCACCGGGCCGGTGCCAATCGCCGAAGCCTCGTATAACTCGCCCTTGTCGTCCTCGATGCGCACGGCGGCGGTCGGAATCCCCGGATCGCCCGAAGTTACCTGCATGCCCTTCAAGCGATAGCGCTCGCCCTCGGGCTGCACCATGTCCATGACCAGGGTCAGCAGATCGGCATCCTCGATTTGCTTCTTCTTGTCGGCCAGATCCTTAAATCGGAGGAAGATCCGGCTGACATCCTCGTTCGACAGCTCATAACCCAGATCCTGCAAACGGGCCTTCAGGGCATGACGACCGGAGTGCTTGCCCAGCACCAGGCTGCTTTCGGCCAGGCCGACCGTGCGAGCATCCATAATCTCATAGGTGCTCCGCTCCTTGAGCAGGCCATCTTGATGAATGCCGGACTCGTGGGCGAAGGCGTTGGAACCAACAATCGCCTTGTTCGCCTGCACCACCATGCCGGTACGGGCACTGACCAGGCGGCTGGTCTTGTGCAACTGGGTGGCATCAAGCGTCGTATCCACCCCGTAGGCGTCCTTACGGGTGCGGAGGGCCATCACGACCTCCTCCAGGGAGGCATTGCCCGCGCGCTCCCCGATCCCATTGATCGTGCATTCTACCTGACGCGCCCCGTTCAATACACCGGCCAGCGAGTTAGCTACCGCCATGCCAAGGTCGTCATGACAGTGAACGCTCAAAATGGTCTTATCGGCGCCGGGCACGTTCTTGATGATGCCCCTGATCAGCGCGCCGTATTCATCGGGAGTGGCGTAGCCGACCGTGTCAGGGATATTCAGCGTGGTCGCGCCGGCCTCGATCGCCACGCGCAGAACCTGATGGAGATAAGCCGGCTCGGTGCGCGAGGCATCCATGGCGGAGAACTCAATGTCCTCGCAGTAGCCGCGAGCGCGACGTACCATGGCGCGCGTGGCCTCGACCGCTTGCTCACGGGTCATGCGGAATTGGTGCTGAAGATGTACGTCCGAAGTGGACATGAAGACGTGAATGCGCGGCTTCCGGGCCCCTTTAATTGCCTCCCAGGCAGCGTCCACATCCTCGATCTTGGCGCGGGCAAGCGCGCAGATGGTTGGCTCGCGTACTTGCTCGGCAATGGCCCGCACCGCGTCGGACTCATCACGTGAGCTGATCGGGAAGCCCGCCTCGATAATGTCCACTCCGAGCCGGGCCAGTTGGCGCGCGATCTCCAGTTTCTGGCCCGCATTGAGCGTGGCGCCCGGCGATTGCTCGCCGTCACGCAAGGTTGTGTCGAAGATCACTACGCGGTCCATCTGGTACCTCCTCGGGCGACTGAACAGCGTCACCTCTGACCCCTTCGAGGTTTTTCTCTGTTCACTCTGCCGCTGCTACAGCAGCGGCAGAGTGAACGTATCACCCCGGATATCTTGTTATTCTACTTCGGATTGAGCCATGGCATCATGGCACGCAGTTCCTTGCCCACCGCCTCGAGAGGCAGCGCGGCGTCCCGGGCCTTCATAGCACGGAAGGCGGGCCGTCCCGCCGGATTTTCCAGAATCCATTCGCGAGCGAATGATCCGTCTTGAATGTTGCTCAGCAGCTTGCGCATGGCCGCCACCGAATGTTCGTTGATCACCTGTGGGCCGGCAGTGTAGTCCCCGTATTCAGCGGTATCGCTGATCGAATGGCGCATGTAGCCGAGTCCGCCCTGATACATCAGGTCTACGATCAGTTTCAACTCGTGGAGCACCTCGAAGTACGCCGACTCCGGCTGGTAGCCCGCCTCGACCAGAATCTCGAATCCTGCCTTGACCAGCGCACTGAGTCCCCCGCACAGCACGGCCTGCTCGCCGAAGAGATCCGTCTCGGTCTCCTCGCGGAACGTAGTCTCCAGCACGCCGGCCCGCGCCCCACCGATTCCCCGCGCATAGGCCAGACCGTTCTGGAAGGCCCGGCCCGACGGATCTTGATGTACCGCGATCAGACAGGGCACGCCGCCCCCCTCGGTGTAGGTGCGGCGTACCAGGTGACCGGGTCCTTTCGGGGCCACCATGCTCACATCAACGTCCGCCGGCGCCTCGATCTGGCCGAAGTGAATATTGAAGCCGTGGGCGAACATCAGGGTGTGCCCGGCGCGCAGATTCGGCTTGATCGCATCCAGATAAAGCTGACGCTGGATCTGGTCGGGAACGAGCACCATAATCGTATCGGCCTGGCGCACCGCGGCGGCCGGATCGGTCACCTTGAGTCCATGCCCCTCGGCGGACTTTCGGCTCTTGCTCTCCGCGTGCAGACCGACCACCACGGACACGCCGCTTTCGTGCAGATTCAGGGCGTGGGCATGGCCCTGGCTGCCGAAGCCAAGGACAGCCACCGTCTTCCCACTCAGGGCCGCCATATCGCAATCGCTCTCGTAGAACAGTCGTGCCATGCTTTCCTCCACTACAGTTGCTGCTATTGACGGAGGGAGCGGTGATCGCCGCTCCCTCCCACTCGTATGGCACGTCTTATGCCGCCCGCGAGACCCCTGCCGGAGACCCGGCCTTCAGCGCGTTCGTCTAGGTCAGTTCGGAGCCGCCCGCGACATGGCAATCAGGCCGGTGCGAACGATCTCCTTGATTCCGAAGGGACGCATGATCCCGGCCACCATATCGATCCGTTCCCGATCGCCCGCCACCTCGACCGTCACCGAGTCCGATCCGACATCGGCCACGGCCGCGTGGCATGCTTCCACCAATTGCAGGATCTCGGGCCGGCGGTTCCCGCTGGTGGACACCTTGATCAGGGCCAATTCACGAGACAAGTGCGGCTCGTGCGTCAACTCGGTAACTTTCGTCACCTCGATCAGCTTATAGAGTTGCTTGACCACCTGCTCGACGTTGGTGGTATTGCCGTCCACCACGATGGTCATGCGCGAAATGTCCGGCACATCCGTCCTGGACACGGTCAGACTTTCGATGTTGAACCCGCGTTGGCGGAACAGGCTGGCCACGCGGTTCAACACGCCGGGATGGTCCTGCATCAGCGCCACCAGAGTATGGGGCGTAATCGGTCGGTTGGAATACTCAATCATGTCAGTTGCAACGTCTTCGGCTGGTGACCTTCCACCATGTCGTCGAGGCCGAGTCCGGCCGGAATCATGGGGAAGACATTTTCCTCGGCCGCCACCTTAAAGTGAACCAGCACCGGCCCCTCGGTGGCGAGCGCCCAATCGATCGCCGCCCCAACATCGCGGGCGCGCTCGATGTGGCGGGCGGGGATACTGTAACCCTCGCAGATTTTAACGAAATCGGGCTGCCACATCTTGACTGCCACGTAGTTTTTGTCGTAGAAGAGATCCTGCCACTGGCGAACCATGCCCAGGCCACCGTTGTTGATCACGGCGATCTTGACCGGGATCCGCTCCTCGACCAGGGTAGCCAACTCCTGAATGGTCATCTGAAAGCCGCCGTCGCCGACGATCGCCCACACGGTGGCCTCGGGCCGCGCCACCTTGGCCCCCATGGCCGCGGGCAGGCAGAAGCCCATCGTCCCCAGACCACCTGAACTGATGAAGGTTGCCGGATCGTCATAGGGAAACTCCTGAGCCGCCCACATTTGGTGCTGACCGACATCGGCCACCACCACCACGGGCTCACGCGTGCGGCGGTAGATCTCCTTGATCGGCATGGTGGACGGAATAGGCTGCCCATCGTCGGCCGCGTGTTGCTGCGGGTTACGGCGGTCGGCTCTCCAGCCTTCAATCCTATTCACCCAGTCCTCATGGGCAAGCTCGGGCACCTCGGCGTTGAGCGCCGCCAATACCGTCTTGATGTCGCCCACGATTGGCACCGTGCATTTGACGTTCTTGGAGATCTCGGCCGGGTCAATATCGACATGGATCACCTTCGCCTTGGGAGCGAAGGTGGACAGCTTCCCGGTCACCCGGTCATCAAAACGCATCCCGATCCCGATCAGCAGGTCGGCATCCTGGATCGCCAGGTTGGTATGAGCATGCCCGTGCATGCCGATCATCCCGAAGTAGAGCGGATGCGAGCAGGGATAGCCGCCCAGGCCGTGCAGCGTAACCATCACCGGAATACCGGCCCGCTCGGCGAAGGCGCGCAGTTCGTCGAAGGCGCGCGAAATGACCACGCCGTGCCCGGCCAGAATCAGCGGCCGTTTGGCTTCCTTGATCGCCTCGATCGCCTGGCGCACCTGGCGCATGTTGCCCGAGGTGGTCGGCTTATAGCCGGGGATGTCCACCACATCGGGGTATGAGAACGCGGTCTCGCTAACAAAGATGTCCTTGGGGATATCCACCAGCACCGGCCCAGGGCGACCGGTGGAGGCAATGTAGAACGCCTCCTTGATCGTGCGTGCTAGATCCGCCACATGGCGGACCAGATAATTGTGCTTGGTGATCGGCAGCGTAATCCCGGTCGTATCGATCTCCTGGAAAAAGTCCCGCCCGATCCCGGTGGTCGGCACCTGGCCGGTAATCGCCACGATCGGCACCGAGTCCATATGGGCATCGGCAATCGCCGTCACCAGGTTCGTCGCGCCCGGGCCGGACGTGGCCAGGCAGACTCCAACCCGACCAAGCGCACGTGCATAGCCCTCGGCGGCGTGCCCGGCCGCCTGCTCGTGCCGCACCAGGATGTGGCGCAGGCCGGGATATTCGGGAAGAATGTCATACAGCGGGATCACCACGCCGCCGGGATAGCCGAAGATCGTATCTACCCCTTCGCGCAGCAGGCTTTCGCAGAGAATGCGAGCGCCGTTCATTTTCATCCTATTGCCTCCCCAGTAGCGCGAAGCTGCCCCATACAACAAAAAACCCCCTTGTCCAGAAATAGGACAAGAGGGACGAGGTGCTGTGGTAAGCAGACCCCGCGGTACCACCCATGTTGGCCGGTCATCCCTGGGGGATGTGCCCGGTCCACTTTCCACGATAACGGCGTGTCACCGACCCACGGGTACGGCTTACCGGCCGGCGACGGCAAGGCCGAGTGACGAAGCGAGTTCGGTCAGGGTCGCCGCCGGCTTACAGCACTACCGGCTCTCTGGAGACAGACCCGTGATACCTACTACTCTTCGCCCCCATTGTGGGTGCGAAAAACCAACCCCGCGCGAAGCGCGGCACAGTTGGACTGGAAGTACCATACCACCCGCGCCGGCCGACCGTCAAGGGGCGCGCGAAACCATATCTCCCGTATACTTCAACCTATGAACTATGAAATACGCCCGATCACCATTGATGAAGTGCCTGCCTTCCTGAGAATGGATTCAGCCGGGTTCTTCGATACGATCAGCGAGGCAGGGATCGAACGCGAGCGCTCCATGCTCGATCTTGACCTCACCCTAGCCGCGTTCGACCAAGGTCGGCTCGTGGCCACGTCCGGTGCACATCCCTTTCAGATTGCCATACCCGGGCCGGCACGGATCCCAGCCGCCGGCATCGCCTGGGTGGTCGTGCTTTCCACGCATCGCCGTCAGGGATTGCTCCGCGCGCTGATCACCCGCCAACTGGCGGATGCGCGGGCGCGCGGCGTGCCGGTATCAGTCCTCTATTCCTCGCAAAGCACGATTTATGGCCGCTTCGGCTATGGGGCCGCCACCTACGAGGCCCATTATCGGATCGAGCAGGCACATGCCGCGTTCGCTCGCCCGGTTGAGCCGGCCTGCTCCCTTACCCTTGTGGACGCCGAAGAGGCAGGCAGACTGCTGCCCGAAATCTATGCAAAGGTCACCGATCACGTGGTCGGCGCCCTCGATCGCGCCGATCGATGGTGGCGGCGCTTCCTGGATACCGGCGAGTCGTGGCCCGATGGCACGGGCGCCCGCCATTACCTCATCGCCCGGGACGCCGCCGGCACGCCGGTAGGTTACGCCACGTACAGGGTGAAACGCGACTGGCACGACGGGATCTCGGCCGGCACGTTGAACGTGGGCGATTGCTTTGCCCTTACCTCACGGGCGACAGCCTCGCTCTGGCACTATCTGACGAGCCAGGATCTGGTGGGCGCCATTTCCACAGCGTCTCGCCCGGTCGAGGAGCCCCTGCGGTTCCTCCTTGCCGACACGCGGCGGCTACGTACCACGCAACTCACTGATGCGCTGTGGCTCCGTATTCTGGATGTACCGGCGACCCTGGAGGCGCGCCGCTACCAGGGGTCGGGACGGCTGGTCCTGGAGGTGGCGGACACGGTGCTGCCCGAACTCGCCGGCCGCTATCTGCTGGAAGCTTCGCCCGAAGGGGCGCGTTGCACGGCGACCACGGCGGCGCCGGACCTGCGGCTGGATATCGCGGATCTAGGCGCCGTCTATCTCGGCGGCACCAGGCCGTCCCTGCTTGCCGAGGCCGGCCGCGTGGCAGAGGAACGTCCTGGTGCGCTTCGCCTGGCCGATCGGCTGTTCGCGGCCGAGATGGCGCCGTTTTGCACGGTGCAGTTTTAAGCGCGCTTTCCGGTCAAGCTTCTGTTTAGCCGGGCAGCGTTTCGCCCCCGAACGGCGCCAACACCTCGCCGCTGTAATAACTGGATAAGGTACCGGCGGCGAAGAAGATATAGGACGGGGCAATTTCGTCCGGCTGCGCCGCCCGGCCCATTGGCTCATCCTGTCCAAACTTCTTCGTCTTCTCGGCCGACATGGTGGAAGGGATCAGCGGCGTCCACACTGGTCCGGGCGCCACGGCGTTGACCCGGATCTTGCGCTCGGTCAGTGCCTGAGCCAGAGAATAGGTGAAGGCGAGGATGGCACCCTTCGTCGCCGAGTAGTCGATCAGGGACTTGTTACCGCGCAGGCCATTGATTGACGCTGTATTGACGATCGCGGCGCCTTCCTTCATATGGGGCAGCGCGGCCTTGGTCACCCAGAAGAAACTGTAGATATTGGTCTTGAATGTCCGATCCCACTGCTCGGTGGTGATGTCCTCCAGCCGTTCCGTCGGCTGCTGATAGGCAATGTTGTTGACGAGAATATCGATACGGCCAAACTGCGCGACGGTCTGCTCCACCACGCGGCGGCAATGCTCCTCGGTTGCCAGATTGCCGCCTATGGCCAGCGGTCGGCGCCCCGCCTCCTTGATATGCCGCTCGGTCTGCTCGGCATCCTCGTGCTCATCGAGGTAGGCGATCGCCACGTCCGCCCCCTCTTTGGCGAACCCAATCGCCACCGCCCGGCCAATACCTGAATCACCTCCGGTAACGAGGGCAACTTTATCCCGCAGCTTGTCGCTGCCGACGTAGTCTTGCATCTCCGCCCGGGGACGCGGCGTCATCCGGCTCTCGGATCCTGGATACGGCTGGGTTTGGGGCGGAAACGCCTGCTGGTTGTCTGCCATGTAGCTCCTCTTTCCTGCTGCTCGATATTTCCTACTGCCCGCCGTCATAAGCCGTCGGGGCGCCAAGAGGGGTCGGCCCGGTCGGGCCCGCGTCGACGCCGGCCAGGGGGCAGGCGATCGCTACCATTCACATTGGGAGCCGTGCGGTAGTGCTCCATCGACCGAACGAATGGGCACGCGCCGGAAAGCGCGCTAGTCCCATGCTAGGTGTGAAAAAAGTGGAGCGGGCATGGCGTGGCGGTTAGACCGCACCACGCGCTTGGAGGCGGCCGAGCAGCCGCAAGGCGTCGATAGTGGCCGCACCCTCTGCCGTGTTGTCGAAGATGCACCACACCGGAGCATGCAGGGCGAACTCCGCCAATTGCTCTGCCAGGCGGTCAAGATAGAGGTCGGGGTAGGCGTCATAATACATGCGCGGCGAGCCGTGAAGCCGAACATAGCGTAGGCCGGCCCAGCCCCCTGGTTGATCCGCGTCTGGCGCTGGGCATGGATCGGCGGCCACGCGGGCGATATCCCAGGCACGAAGCAATGCATCGGCATCCGGCGCGAACCAGCTGCGGTGGCGCGGCTCGCAGACAACCTCTCCGTCAAACCGGGCGCGTAACGCTTGCCAGAACATGGCCGCTCGACCAGGATCGAAGGCAAGGCTCGGGGGGAGCTGCACCAGTATGGGCCCGAGTTTGGCGCCCAGCGCTCCGGCCTCGGCCAGGAAGCGGGCCAGCGGTTCCGCGGTATCCCCCAGACGCCGTTCATGGGTGATGACGCGTGGCATCTTTACCGCAAAACGGAACGCATCAGGCGTAGCGGCGGCCCAACGCGCGTAGGTAGTAGGCCGGTGAGGTCGGTAGAACGACGAGTTGACCTCGACGGCGGCGAAGCGCGTCGCGTAGCGCGCCAGTCCGCTTGCCCCCCATCCGAACTGCTCGGCATGAGGGCGCGAGATGGACCAGCCCGCCGTTCCTATCCGTATGGCATACCGCTCCATGCGCGCGACCCCTTGTTCCACCGCGCCGCTCGTCGTCCATCCCATGTACGGAAACGGGGCGTACCAGGCACCGTACAGCGTCTCATGCAAAGGGCGCAACCAGTAGAGTCGGCGCATACAGCCCGCCTCGAAACCACGGTTGAGTCTAATTTGCCGCGTCCACTCCGCCGTTTGGTCGTATTCCACACCGAAGGACTAGACGACACTGGATACTGGCGGGCGCCTTATTCCAATCGCGATGTGTGGAGAGCATGCATGGACGAGTCAAGAAACGCAAGAAGCACGGGGACGCGCCTCCTGGCGTATCTCGAGCAATGGTTCGGCGCCCTACGACGGCGCCGGCAGTATGCCGATCTCACCGGGCAGGTGGCGCTGGTTACCGGCGGCAGCCGAGGACTTGGCCTCCTCCTGGCTCGTGAATTGGCGAACGCGGGCTGCAAGCTGGCGCTTTGCGCGCGCGACGAAGCGGAACTGGCGCGGGCCCGCGAACTTCGGGTAACGCCCGCCGGCCGGGCTCAACCGAACGGCACGGGGGTATCAGGCGACGCACCGCCGGTACTGGAGACCGAGGTACTGACCCTGACCTGCGATGTGACCGATCGAGCGCGGATCGGCGAAATGGTGGACCAGGTCGTGGAGCACTATGGGCGGATCGATATCCTGGTGAACAATGCCGGGATCATCCAGGTGACGCCGATCGAGAACGCCGTGCGGGCGGATTTCGAGCAGGCGATGGACACGATGTTCTGGGGCGTGCATGACCTGACCATGGCCGTGCTGCCGGTCATGGTGGAGCGCGGCTACGGCCGGATTGTCAACATCACCTCGATCGGCGGCAAGATCAGCGTGCCGCATCTACTGCCCTACAGTGCCGCGAAATTTGCCGCCACGGGCTTTTCGGAAGGTCTACGCGCCGAGGTGGCGGGGAAAAATGTGACGGTGACCACTATTGTTCCCGGACTGATGCGTACGGGTTCGGTGGTCAACGTGCTCGCGAAGGGCAATAAGCAGGCCGAAGTCGGCTGGTTCTCCGTACTCGGCAGCTTGCCGATCATCTCCATGGACGCAAGCCGCGCGGCACGTCAAATTGTACGCGCGATGCGGCGTGGCAGAGCGGAAGAAGTGGTTGGTCTGCCCGCGAAACTGGCCGTGCGCGCGTACGCGCTGTTCCCCAATCTGAGCGCCGCCATCCTCGAACTGGTAGGGTACATGCTGCCCAAACCGGTGCCCGGCCAGGGTATGTCGTCAACGCTCGGCCGTGACGTGCCGGGCGCGTTTGACCGGCCTATGATTCGCTACCTCACCCTCCTATCACGGAAGGCGGCGGTACGCAACAACGAAGTGCCAGGGAGAAGATAATGGAAGGCACGACCAGTTCGGCGAGTAGTTCGTGGAGCACCGCGCCATACAGTGAAGACTTACCGGGACCACACCCCGACCAGGGGCGCCTGGCGGGGACGCTCTCGGTGCTGGCGGGCATGGGGATCGCCCTTTACGGACTGACCCGGCGATCGGTTAGCGGCATGGCGATGGCCGTGGTCGGAGCCGGCGTTGCCGTTTCCGGCGCCAGGACCCGCAAACAGATGGCCCGTGAAAAAGTAGTGCATTGCACTATGACGATTAACCGGCCCCGCCATGAAGTGTACGAGCAGTGGCGGCGATTGGAAGATCTACCGAACCGTATGAAAAACCTGGAGTCGGTGGAAATGACCGGCCAGGATCGCTCACACTGGACCGCCAAAGGACCGTTGGGCCTGAATGTGGACTGGACCGCCGAGACGGTGCGGCAAGAACAAGATACGCTGCTGTCCTGGCGCTCGCTCCCGCATGCGAAAGTGCCGAACCAGGGAGCGGTGCGCTTCAGCGACGCGCCGAACGGTCGCGGCACGCAGCTCGATCTGACCATGGCCTACCGCCTCCCGGCCGGATCGATCGGCGCCGCGGTCGCTACGCTGAGCGGTCGGCAGCCTCAAGCCCAGATCGAGAGTGACCTGCGGCGGTTTAAGGCAATTCTGGAAGGCGGCGAAGCGCCGACAACGAGCGACCAGCCGGCGGGAGAACGCAGCACGATTGGCCGCCTGGCCAATTCCTGGGCAGGAGCGCGCTAAATCGATGGAGCGGCCGGCGTTTCCAGGAGGCCGGGGGATGGGAGTAATGCCGCGGGCGCGGCCTCATACGGAGTAGAGACAATGAAAGCTGTTTGCTGGAACGGAAGGAAGGATGTGCGGGTCGAGACCGTCCCGGACCCAGCCATCATCAATCCACGCGATGCGATAGTCAAGGTGACGAGCACGGCGATCTGCGGATCGGACCTCCACCTGTACGACGGCTATATTCCCACCATGGAACGGGGCGATATCCTCGGCCACGAGTTTATGGGTGAGGTGGTTGAGGTCGGTTCCGAGGTAAAGTCGGTTAAGGTCGGCGATCGGGTGGTAGTGCCCTTCGCTATTGCCTGCGGCAACTGCTTCTTTTGTCGGAAGGGGCTCTGGTCGCTGTGCGACAATACCAATCCCAATGCCAAACCGGCGGAAGTGGCCTACGGAGCCACGCCGTCGGGCCTTTTTGGTTACTCGCACATGCTCGGCGGTTACGCGGGCGGGCAGGCCGAGTACGTGCGCGTACCATACGCCGATGTAGGGCCGCTCAAGATTGAGGATACTCGTCTGTCGGATGAACAGGTGCTGTTCCTGAGCGACATCTTCCCTACCGGCTACCAAGCGGCGGAGAACTGCAACATCCAACCAGGCGATACGGTGGCGGTGTGGGGGTGCGGGCCAGTCGGGCAGTTCGCCATCAAGAGCGCCTATCTGCTGGGCGCGGAGCGAGTCATTGCCGTGGACGAAGTTGCGGAGCGGTTAGAATTGGCGCGCACCGAGGGAAAAGCCGAAACGATCGATTTCTCCGAGGAGCATGTGCTGGAGCGACTTCGCGACATGACAGGCGGCCTTGGCCCCGACTCCTGCATCGACGCGGTCGGCATGGAGGCGCACGGCCACTCTATCGATGCGCTCTACGATCGGGTGCGAGCCGCCACTCGCGTGTTGGCCACGGATCGACCGCATGTGCTGCGCGAAGCGATCATGGCGTGCCGGAAAGGCGGTACGGTCTCTCTGGCCGGAGTGTACGGAGGCTTGCTGGATAAGGTGCCGATGGGCGCCGCCTTTGGCAAGGGTCTTACTTTCAAGATGGGCCAAACTCACGTTCAGCGCTACATGAAGCCGCTGCTCCAGCGCATTCAACAGGGTGAGATCGATCCGTCGTTCCTGATCACCAATCGCATGGGCCTCGATGACGCGCCGGACGCCTACGCTCAATTCGCCGAGCGCCGGGACGGCTGCATCAAGGTGGTGCTTACCCCCTAGTGGCGGGGCTTAGGTTTCCTTGCGCTTGTAGGGGCACTCCTTGTGGGTGCCCCTAGCCTGAATTATTCACGGAGTTGCGCCACGGGGTCCGGGGCGCTATGGTCGAGATGTTCAACGTCTCGCCCAGTGCTCGGAGGACCCCGTGTCATCACAGTCTGCCACATCGGCCTCTACCTTTGCCACCACGACCGCGTTAGTGTTGGAAGCGACCTTTGATGGAGGGCGCGTGACCTCGGATGGGGGGCTGCCCTGGCTGGCCGAAGCGGAGGCGGTGACCGGCATCTGTCAGGCAATGGCCGCCTGCGTGCCCGAATGGCGGCGGGGCACGGTGCGGCATTCCCTTGCGGATCTCGTGCGCCAGCGGGTCTTCCAGATTGCCTGTGGTTACGAGGATCAGAACGACGCCGACACCCTGCGGCAGGATCCGCTGCTCAAAGTGGTGTGCGGACGCTTGCCCGAGAGCGGGCCAGCCTTGGCCAGTCAGCCGACCCTCTCCCGCCTGGAGAACGCGGTGGATCGACAGGCCTGTAGGCGCCTGGCCCATGCGCTGCTGGCCGTCTATCTGGAGGCCCGCGAACAGGAGGGGCCGCCCCGTCGTATCGTGCTCGATCTCGACAGCACCGACGACCCCACGCATGGGGCGCAGGAGGGCACGGCCTATCACGGCTACTACCGGCAGCACATGTACCATCCGCTCCTCGTCTTTGATGGGCAGACCGATCAGCTGATCACCGCCATCCTCCGTCCGGGCAACGCGCACGCCAGTCGCGGCGTGATGAGCGTGCTGCGCGTCCTGATAGCGCACTTGCGCGTCCGCTGGCCGGGACTGTCCATCGAGATCCGGGCCGACAGCGGCTGTGCCGTGCCGCGCCTCTACCGCTTCTGTGAGCGTCGGGGCATCGCCTACACTATCGGCCTGATCCCCAACCCGCGCCTCCAGAGCCTGGCCGCCCCCTTGTTGGCCCAGGCGAAGACCCAGCGCGCCCAGACCGGGGAGAAGGTCCGCTTGGTCGCTGAAACCACCTACCAGGCGGGCAGTTGGGACCGACCCCGTCGGGTCGTCTACAAAGCCGAGACCCTGGACAAGGGACCGAATACCCGTTTCGTCGTCACTACCCGTCCCGATCCGGCCGAGGCGCTCTATGACTGGTATGTGGATCGCGGCGAGATGGAGGGCTGGATTAAGGACTACAAACGGGCCTGCATCGCCGACCGCCTGAGTGACCATCGCTTCTGGGCCAACCAGTTCCGTCTGTTCTTGCATGCGGCCGCCTATTGGTTACTCGATACCCTCCGCCGTCGCCTGTGCGCCCAGGGGTACCCCGCTCTCCAACTCGATACCCTGCGCCTCCGCCTCCTCAAGGTCGGTGGCCGCGTGCGCGAACTTCTCACGCGCATCCGTCTGCACCTCGCCAGCAGTCATCCCAGTCAAGCCCTCTGGCCCCTCCTCCTGGCCACCTTCCCACACCGTGAATAATTCAGGCTAGCTTCGAGAAAGTGCTGAAGGAATCAGTCGAAACCCAGGCAACCCCTGCAGCGTACGGTGCTTAATAAGCATACGTACAATTATTGTTCTGCCCGCTACCAAGCTCCACAATGCAGTCGGGATCCTGATAAACGCCAGTGATGTAGCCCTGCACTAAGTTGCCCTTATGTGTATTTGTAGTCCCGTTTGTTGTGACAATATATACCAAGACCTTGGCCACGACATGCACACAATAGCCACCATTCTGTGTGGGGCAGGCAGCGACAGCGGCAGCGGGGATCGCTGTGTTATCCTCGCAGTTAC
>JAICHN010000034.1 GCA_025924845.1 Chloroflexota bacterium
AATTTCATCCAATGAATCGCCTTTGGTCAACGCGAGGTGGGGTCGAGCAGGTCGCGCAACCCATCGCCCAGCAGATTGAGCCCGACCACGACGATCATGATCGCGGCCCCCGGAAACACGGCCATCCACCAGGCCGACTGCAAATAGTTCTGCGCATCGTTCAGCATGTCGCCCCACTCCGGAGTCGGCGGCTGCGCGCCCAGGCCGATGAAACTCAGCCCGGCGGCGGCAAGGATGGCCAGGCCGATGCTCAAAGTGACCAGCACGATGATCGGTGAAAGTACGTTCCTCAAGATATGCGAGAGGATGATCCGCCAACTGGGAGCGCCAAGCGCCCGCGCCGCTTCCACGAAGTCCTGCTGTCGGACTGAAAGCACGGTGACGCGCACGGTACGGGTGTAGGCCGGAATGGCCGCGATGCCGACCGCGATCATTACATTGGTCAGCCCCGGCCCGAGCACCGTGATGATCACGATAGCGAGCAGAATATCGGGGAAGGCGAGCATCACGTCCATCAGCCGCATGATGAGCTGATCGGTCCAGCCGCCGAAATAGCCGGCGAGCAGCCCGAACAGAGTGCCGAACAGGGTGGCGATACCGACCGCGACCACGCCCACGGTCAGCGAGATGCGGGCGCCCGCCAGCACGCGACTCAGCACGTCGCGCCCCGTGGCATCCATGCCGAGGGGGAACGAGGTCGAGGGCGGTGAAGGTGGGGTCTGCCCGGCCACGTAAAAGATCGCGGTCGGATCGTGCGGCGCCAGCAATGGCCCGAACAGCGCGGTCATCACGAACAACGTCACGATGATCGCGCCGACCAGGGTGAGCGGACGACGGACCAGGGCGCGAAAGAAGCGGCCGTGTTTGGGAGGGGCGATCTCCAGGTCGAGCGGCGCCGCGGCGGCGGCCTGTGGTAGGGGTTGTAGCATATCAGGTCACCTGGATGCGCGGATTGACGATGCCGTACAGGATGTCGAGCAGCGTATTGATCACGACATAGATCACGGCGAAGATCAGCACGACCCCTTGAATGACCGGGTAATCGCTGTTGAGGATGGCATTGACCACCAGGCTGCCCAGGCCGGGTCTGGAGAAGACGCTCTCTACGATGATCGAGCCGGCCAGCAAGCCGCCGAATTGCAGCCCCGCGATGGTGAGCACCACGATCAGTCCGTTGCGCAGGGCGTGGCCCAGCACGACGCGGCTCCGCCGAACCCCCTTGGCGCGCGCCGTGCGGATATAGTCCTGCCGCAACACCTCGACCATGCCGGCGCGGGTGATGCGGGCCAGCACCGCCGCTGCCGGCAAGCCCAGGGTAACGGCGGGCAAGATCAAACCGTTGAGTGAGGTGTTGCCGAGGACGGGAAACCAGCGAAGGTTGAGCGCGAAGACCTCGATCAGGAGCAGGCCAAGCCAGAACGTGGGCAACGATATGCCGAGGATCGAGAGCAGCATAACCGAGCCCGCGAGGACGTGGGAGCGAGTGGCGGCGGCCACCAGGCCAATCCCGACCCCTATGATGATGCTGATCGCCATGGCGGCCAGGGTTAACTCGAGGGTCGCGGGCAGGCGGTCGCCAATCTCACTGAGCACGGGACGGCCGCTGCGGATCGAGGTGCCGAGATCGCCATGCAGAACGTTGCCGACGTAGTGGAGGTATTGTTCGGGCAACGGCCGATCGAGGCCCAACTCATGCCGTTGTTGCTGGAGGCCGGCCGCCCCATTCACGGCAGGCCCCATCAAAGTCACGACCGGATCGCCCGGCACAAGGTGAATCATAGTGAACGCCACCAGGGAGACCCCAAACAACATGGGGATCAGGAGGAGGATTCGGCGGAGGAGAAACTGCAGCATTGGTCAGCCGGCTCTCGCTATCGTTAGCCTCCCTCCCACGGGATCGAGTGGACTACCATGAGAGGGAGACCATGTTGTCAGGGGCGAGTGGCGATCAGGAACTCAGGGTGGCGTTGTTCAGGATCAGGTTTCCTTGCGAATCAAGGAACGCCCCTTTGACTCTCGGTTGTAGGGCGGTATAGTTTTCCGGATCCCAGAGTGGGATCCAGAGCGCCTTATCGATTACATAGCGCTCAAGCTGTCCCACCAGAGCGGTGCGGGCTGTGTCGTCGATAGTGGTCTTCATCTTGATGATCAGTGCGTCGAGCTTGGGATCATTGATCCGGCTATCGTTAAAGCCGGTACCGATCTGCGACGAGTGAAACCAGATATAGAAGATATCGGGCAGCGAATAGCCGGCATAGGCAAAGAGCGACGCCTGCTCGTTCCCTTTCCGCACGGCGGCGATTTCGCTATTCAGATCGAAGAGCTGAATGTTCATCGTAACGCCGATTTTCTTCAGTTGCGCTTGCACATCCTCGGCCGATTTCTTGAAGCTATCGGGATTGTAGACATCAGTGGTGAAGGTGAGTGGCTGACCGTCCTTCTGCTCCACGCCGTTTTTCAAGGTCCAGCCGGCCTTGGTCAGCAGGGCCTGAGCTTTCGTTGGATTGTAGGCATAGGCGTAATTCTTCACGCCCTTCCAGTAGTTAAACATATTCTTCTGGACCACGCCGTAAATCGGCTGGCCCAGGCCACCGAGCGCGATCTGCAGCACCTCTTGCTTATTGACGGCGTAGTTTAGCGCTTGGCGCACCCGAACGTCGGTGAAGGGCGCCTTGGTGACGTTGAATTCGAGGAAGGTGCTTTGTAGGGCGAGCGATTTGAGGATGGTATACCGGCCGCTTTGCTGAATGCTGTTCACGGAGGCGCTGGGCAGGGTGAGTACGTCAAGCTCGCCGGACTGGAGGGCAGCGGTCTGAGCTGCCTCGTTGGTCACGATGCGGAATACGATCGTGCCGATGCTGGGCGCGCCGGACTTCACAAAGGACGGACCCCATTTGTAGTTCGGGTTCTTCACCAGGGTGATCTGGCTGCCCGTTACCCATTGCTGGACCTGCCAGGGACCGGTGCTGACCGGCTTCCGTCCGAAGGCCGCGCCCTCGCTCTTCAGGGCCGTGGGACTGAGCGGGGAGAAATGGCCGGAATCGGAGAGTTGGAACAGGAGGAAGGGATAGGGGGTCTTCAGTTTGATCGTGAATTGGTACTGACCGGTTCGCGAGATCGCGGCGACCGAGCCCAACCGGCTAGCCTGGATCGCAGCCTTGGTGGCCGGATTGATCAGTCGCTGGAGCGTGGCGACATAGGCGGCGGCATCGAGCGGCGTGCCATCCTGAAAGGTCACGTCGTGGCGTAGATTGAACGTATAAAGTAGACCATCGGCCGAGACCGTCCAGCTTTTGGCAAGATCCGGCACGATCTTGCCTTTGGGGTTGAGCGCTACCAGCCCATCGCCGAAGTACCTACCCACGACATCCTCAATAGCGCTTCCCGCTTTTTGCGGATCAAGCGTATCAGGCTCGGCCGGGAGGCCGAAGGTAAGGGTCGAAGCATCGGCGGCGCGCGCGGCGTGGCGAGGCGCGGCGGGCAACAGCGCGGTCGCCGCCACCAGTGCCCCGACGGCGACGGCACGTAGGCGTGGTGAGAAGAAGGTCAGAGCCATGAATCTCCCTTTCGGTTCAAATACGTGGAATCAGGAATACATGAGCGCTTCGTGAGATGCTCCTCCTCTCTTTCGCGATGCTGATGAGCAGAATAATAGCATAAATCCCATCGATTTAATGTGCTATCCCTGGCTAAGCTGAGCGGAACCAAGAATGGACACCAAGGGGCCTCAAGCGTGAGTGCCCTTGGCCGGCTTTCCCTACAGTATAGAGATCGTTGCCCGCCTCTGTGCATTGCCGGGCCGTGGGGGGGACGCCGGCGTTTTGCGGCAGGCTGCCGCCTCAAGGGGGCGCATGGAGGAGCGCGGATCGCCAGGCCCGCGTGGGTCGGCGACGGTTGGTCATCCGGGGAGCACGATGGGCACCGGCGATTGGTCGCGCCGGCGCCAATCGTGCTCCCCAGCGGGGCTCCGATCAGCGGTGGTCATGGTAGTGTTCAGGCAAGTCTGCTCCGCACGCTCGCCAGCTTTACACAGACAACGAACACCCGCATGGCGCGGTCGATCTCTTCCAGGGACGGGAAGGAGGGCGCGAGGCGAATGTTTCGGTTCTCGGGATCCTTGCCGTATGGCCACGTCGCGCCGGCGGGAGTCAGCTTCACTCCGACCTCATTGGCCAGTCTCACTACCTGATCGGCTAGATCGGGAAGGGTGTTGAAGGAAATGAAGTAGCCGCCTTTCGGCTCGGTCCAATCGCCCATGCCCGAGTCAGCCAGTCCCTCGCGCAAGTGCCCGAGCACGATGCTAAAGCGCGGTTTGAGCAGTTCCGCGTGCTTTCGCATTTGGGCTTTCAGTGACGCGAGATCGGGCATGAACTTAAGATGGCGCAACTGATTCACCTTGTCCGGCCCGATGCTCGCGCAACTTAAATGCTTGCGGAACGCGGCAAGATTCTGCTCCGACGCTCCCATGTAGGCTATGCCGGCGCCCGCGAAGGTAATTTTGGCGGTTGAGCCGAAGGTGACCACGCTGTTTTCCGTACCGAAACGGCGGCAGGCATCGATCAGACTCGCTAACTCAGGCGCGTCATCCTCCAGTGCATGCAGCGCGTAGGCGTTATCCCACATGATCAGGAAGTTGGGAGCGGCGACCTTGCCAAGCGCGGCGAATCGTTCCACGGTTGCGTCACTGTACACGTGGCCGGTTGGGTTGGAGAAACGGGGGACGCACCAAATACCCTTAATGGAGCGATCGGAAGCAACCAGTTTCTCCACGGTATCCATATCAGGACCGTCGCTCTTCAGCGCCACTGGGATCATGGTGATACCCAGATGGCGGCAGATCGTGAAGTGGCGATCGTAGCCGGGCACGAGGCAGATGAACTTCGCCTCGCCCTGCCGAGCCCACGCATCTTCAGGCTTGCGCAGGCCAAAGAAATGCGCGAAGGTCATGACCTGGTGCATCAAAGTTAAGCTGCTGTTGCCGCCGATCAGGGTCTCTTCCGGCTTTACCCCCAGCACCTGAGCATAGAGAGCTTTCAACTCCGGCAACCCGTCCAGGCCGCCGTAGTTGCGCGTGTCGGTGCCGTCCTGGGCTTCATAGTTACCGGCCAGTAGGCCGTCAAGGGCATTGGAGAGAGCGAGCTGGTCCTCCGATGGTTTCCCGCGGGTGAGGTCCAGGTTCAATCCCGCCTTCTGAAAAGCAGCATATTGGCCGGCAAGTTCTTGTTCCCATTGTAGGAGTTGTTCTTGAGACGCTTGATCGAGTTGCATGGTACTCCTTGGATTGGATGACGGGTGGCTGGACGCAAACGTAGGTATTGTAGCAGGGTGACCAAGCCCTGATTGACAGCCGCGCCAGGCATGGATACCGTTCCCTCATACTCCTGGGTCTCCTGAACCTAGGTCACTGAAGGGAAGTCGGCTATGCGCTTCGCCGGAAAGACTGTTGTGATCACGGGAGCCGGCTCCGGCATCGGCCGAGCCGGCTCCCTTACCTTTGCCCGGGAAGGAGCGACTGTCATCGCCGTGGACCTGGACGGCGCCTCCGCCGCGGCGACAGTGGCCGAGATGGGGCCGAGCCGGGGCGCGGCAATGACCGGCGATGTCTCCAATCCCGACCATATCGAACGGATCGTCGGCGCCGTTATGGAGGAACATGGGCGGATCGATGTGTTCTTCCAGAATGCCGGCGTACCCCAGGCGGCGCGTCCCATCGAGGAGATCTCCCTGCCGGAGTGGCACCGCATTATCGCCGTCAATCTGACCGCGCTGTTCATCGGTTCCCAGATCGTGGCGCCGATTATGAAGGCCCAGCGGAGCGGCGTGATTCTGATTACCGCTTCCATTGCCGGCATCCGTCCCCGTCCAGGGCTCTCCGCGTACGTTGCCTCCAAGAGCGGGGCGATCGGGCTGACCAAGGCATTGGCCCTTGAGCTGGCCCCCTTCAACGTGCGGGTCAATGCGATCTGCCCGGTAGCGGTGCGCACCCCGATGATCACTAAGTTCGGCTTCGGCGCCGACGAGGCGGATGCCGAGGCGCGCTTCACGGCCACCGTTCCATTGGGTCGGCTCTGCACCCCTCAGGATGTGGCCGATGCCGCTTCCTTCCTGGCCTCCGACGCGGCGAGCATGATCACCGGTACGGCCTTCGAGGTTGATGGAGGGCGCGGTGTGTGATGCCGGTTCAGGGGAGGTGATGCAATGAGCGCGTCTGAGTTGACGCGGAACGCGGCCGAGGCGGTTTTTGCCGCCATGGATCCGGCGACGGGTGAGGTGCTGGATCGATTGCCGCGCTGTGGGCCCACCGAGGTCGATGACGCGGTGCGTGCCGCCCGCCGCGCCTTTGAGCAGGAAGCTTCCTGGCGGCAGCCCGCGACGCGCGTCCGTGTGCTGCACGCGATCGCGCGGGCGATCGAGGCTCAGGCGGAGCGGCTTGCCGTGCTGGAGAGCCGCGATACGGGGAAGCCGCTGGCCCAGGCGCGAACCGATGTGACGGTCGCCGCGCGCTACTTCCAGTACTACGCGGGCTGGGCGGACAAGGTATACGGGCAACAGATCCCCCTAGGAGACGGCTATCTGGACTATACGGTGCGCGAGCCATGGGGGGTTTGCGCGCAGATCATCCCCTGGAACTATCCCTTGCAAGTCAGCTCTCGCTTAGCGGCGCCTGCTCTAGCCGTGGGGAACGCCGTGGTGCTCAAGCCTGCCGAGGAAGCATCGCTCACCCCGGTGCGTTTGGCGGCGATTGCTCGCGAGGAAGGACTGCCGGAGGGGCTGCTCCAGGTGGTGTCCGGCTATGGCGAGGAGGCGGGGGCCGCGCTGGTTGCCCATCTCGGCATCGACCACATAAGCTTTGTCGGTTCCCCCGCCGTTGGCTCGGCGATCGCCGAGGTGGCGGCCCGGCGCCTGATTCCGGTCTCACTCGAACTGGGCGGCAAGTCGCCCCACGTCGTATTCGACGATGCCGATCTGGACGCCGCCGTGCCGGTGATCGTGCGTACGGTGATCCAAAACGCAGGCCAGACCTGCTCCGCCGGATCGCGCCTGATCGCCCACGAATCGATCTATGAGGATCTCTTGCGGCGCATCGCGGACCAAATGCGTGCCCTGCGGCTCGGCGTCGGCCTACGGAACCCCGATCTGGGGCCACTCATTTCGGCGGCCCAATACGAGCGTGCCCAGGGCATGGTGGATCGCGCGGTCGAGGCAGGCAGCCGTTTGGTCGTGGGCGGCGGACGCGCGGTGGGCAAGGATCGCGATCGTGGCTTCTTCCTGGAGGCAACCCTGCTCGCCGACGTAGACACCGGCGGTGAAATCTGGCGCGAAGAAGTCTTCGGACCAGTCCTGGCGGCGCTATCGTTCCATACCGAGGATGAAGCGGTCGCCCTGGCGAACGGCACCGACTACGGGCTGGTCGCCGGGGTGTGGACGCGTGACCTGAGCCGCGCCCATAGGGTCGCCCGTCAAATCCGATCCGGCCAGGTCTTCGTGAACACCTACGGCGCCGGCGGCGGGGTAGAGATCCCTTTTGGCGGCTTCAACCGGAGCGGTTATGGACGCGGCAAGGGGCATGAGGCGATCCTGACCTTCAGCCAGGTCAAGAATATCTGCGTCGCGCTATAAGGAGGGAATCCGTGAAGCCCCTACAAAGTCCTGGAGGGCCGGGATTTTGTATCGGCCTCGTTCGCCGGCCCGCCGGCATTGGGACTGGGCGTTATACTGGGACTGGGAAGCGAGTATCGAATCCGCATCGCGACGCCGGTAGGAAGGGGCGAATACCGTGAGAAGACTGGGACTCGATCTAGCCATCCTAACCGGCTCGGTAGCTCTGTTCGCGGCGGCGCCTGTTCTTGCCTGCGGCATCGACGGCGTTCCTTCGCTGTCCGGCAACGGCGCTCTGGTGCAGCGCAACACCCAGCGCGGGGCCGACGGGAAGTTAGACGGTTGGGCGCCTTTTGTCTTCACTACCCACTACCGCAAAGGACAATCGATAAAGTTCAGCGAAAATACCGCTGAATTGCACGCATCCCTGCTGCCCCAGGCATTTGGCCATCCCTGGCGCTGGAATTTCGGCGACGGTCACTCAACCACCGGCAACACCGTCCACCATACTTACCGTCGTGCCGGACAGTATAAGGTCGTAGTCTCTGCCTATTACAGCAGCTACAAATCGTGGTACGAGTTCGATTCGGCGCTGATCCACGTACGCTAAGCGAAATCAAGCTGCTCGCTCCTGCCCGTGAAGAACAGAACACTCTCTGGGCAGCGCCCCGTTCTTCACGGGCAGGAGCACTATTTTGCGGGGCCAGCCGTACGTTGATGCCAGGCTAGAAAGCGAGATAACGCTCCGCCACGCCGCTCTGGGGATCGAGCCCAAGCGCGCGCAGGCGCTCGGCAACGAAGCGTGCCGTCTCGTGCTCCTCGAAGCCTAATTCGGGATATACCCGATATCATGCAGGTGAATTACCAGCAACTGCAGCAATTGGTGGCGGCGGATCAGGTGCAGGAACTGGGCTCAACCTATCAGCAATACGCGTCGCCCTACGTCAAGGGGTTGTACGCCAACAACCAGTCCTTGCAGGTCGCCACCTTCAACGGCAAGCTCATGGCCATCCCCGATACGCAGATCGATTACCAGTACAACCTGCTCTGGGTGCGCAAGGACTGGCTGGACAAGCTGCATCTTGCGCCGCCCAAGACGCTCGCCGACCTCACCAAGGTGGCGCGCGCGTTCGTGAAGGCCAAGCTGGGCGGTCCGGCCACGGTGGGGCTGACCGGCCCGAGTGGGACGAGCACCGGGGTCACCCCTGGTGGGGGAGCCACCGCTTTGACGGCCCCGAACGCCCCGAACGGCTTCGACACCATCTGCGGCGCCTTTGGCGCCTATCCCGGCCAGTTCTACACCAGCAACGGAAAGGTGGTCTATGGGTCGGTGCAGCCGCAGATGAAGCCCGCGCTGCAGGCATTGCACAATATGTATACGGAGGGACTGATCGACCCCCAATTCGCCATCCGCAGTCAAGCCGATGAGCTTTCCCTGGTGGAGAGCGGGAAGGCCGGGATGCTCTTTGGTCCCTGGTGGATACCCGGCTGGCCGCTGATCACCTCGTTCACCAACGACGCGAATGCCGACTGGCAGGCGTACCCCGCTCCCGTCGATGCCAAGGGCAAGATGAACGTGATGGGCCAGCTGCCCAGCGGCACCTTCCTCGTGGCCCGCAAGGGCTACGCGCACCCGGAAGTGGCGTGGAAGGTGGAGAGTCTGGATAATGACGCCATCCGCCAACTTGATCCCGTCGCCGCCAAGATCTATCAGAATTTGGGCGTGCCCTGGACGGCATGGCCGCTCAGCATTCAGATTGACCGTTCCGACGCGGTCCTCAAGGACTACCATGACGCCGTGAACGCGCTGAAGAAGTGCAATTCCGGCAAGCCGAACACGACTGCGGCGCAAGACGTCGCCTACGTTCTCGCGCATTGTCAATCCATCGATCCCGCCGCCGAAATAGGCTGGTATGGGAATATTGATGCGTACCTCAAGCGCAAGCCCGAGGACCGGGGTCTGGATGTCTGGCCGGGCTACACGGACATGATGCTGGGCGTCGCGGCCATGGCGAATAATCTGCGCCGGATCCACGAGATCTACCCACTCAACGTCACGCCGACCCCGACCATGAAGAGCCGCATGGCCGAACTGAACAAACTGGAGGAGCTGACCCTGGTCGCCATCGTGGTTGGCCAGCAGCCGGTCAGCCAATTCGACTCCTTCGTGCAGGAGTGGCACTCCCTGGGCGGCGATCAGATCCTGAAGGAGCTTCAGCAAGAAGCACAGTCATGAGATGACGCGGTAACGTAGGGGGTACGCGGCGGCGGTCGTCGTCCTGGGCGGGAGGGCGCCGCCGCCGCGGCGGTATGGGGGTCGAGTAGACGAGAAAGGGTGATCGCATGGTGGAGGGGTATCCGGCGCCGGTCGAGCGGCGTGCCGCGGCCGAGCACCCTCGGACACGGCCACGACGGCGGCGCCGAATGAAACCGACTACCCTCCACTATCACCTGATGCTGTTGCCGGGCATGGTGTTCTTACTCCTCTTCAGCGTCGTGCCCATGTTTGGCGTCGTGATCGCCTTCGAGGATTACAATCCGGCCCTGGGCATCATGCATTCGCCATGGGTGGGCCTGGATAACTTCAAATTCATGTTCGAACTGCCGGACAGCGAGCAAATCTTCGTCAATACCATCGTGATCGCGGGGGCAGAGCTGATCGCCTTGCTGGTCGTGCCGCTGGTCTTCGCGCTCCTCCTTAACGAGGTACGGGTGGGATGGGATAAGCGGTCGATCCAGACGATCGTCTACCTGCCGAACTTCATGTCGTGGGTGATCCTCTCCGGCATCATCCTCGATATTTTCTCCTTGCAAGGCATCGTCAACCAGGTGATCGGCCTCCTCGGCATCCATCCGATCATGTTCATGGCCAGCAATACCTGGTTCCGGCCCATCGTGGTGGGGACCGATGTGTGGAAAGAATTCGGGTTCCAGACGATCATTTATCTAGCGGCGTTGACCGGGATCAGCCCGGTGCTCTATGAGGCCGCGGCGATCGACGGCGCCCGCGGCCTAGGGGTGTTGCGACACGTCACGCTGCTCGGACTCGCTCCCACCATCGCGCCGCTGGCCGCGTTGAGTCTCGGCAACGTCCTGAACGCGAATTTCGACCAAATCTTCAACCTGTATAATCCGCTGGTTTATCCAACTGGAGATATTATCGACACCTGGGTCTACCGCACGGGGCTGATCGACCAGCAGTATGGCTTGGCCACCGCGGTAGGGCTGCTCAAATCCGCTGTCGCCTTCATTTTGATCATTACCTCGTATAAGCTGGCGGCGCGATTCGCGAACTACCGCATCTTCTAAGGGAGGAGCCCGGATGGTCCGAGCCACGACGCTGCGTTCACGGGTGGGCGCCGGCCTTCTCCTGCTGATCCTGGCGTTCATCGCGGGGCTCAGTCTGTTCCCGATCGTGCATACGCTGGCGGTCTCGCTGAGCGCTTCCGCGGCGGCGGATGCCGGAGAAGTGTATCTCGTGCCGGTACAGTTCAACCTGAGCTCCTATAACACCATGCTCCAGGACCCGGCGTTCTTTCGGGCTTTTGGCGTCTCCCTGGAACGGGTCGCTTTAGGAGGAGGTCTGAACTTCCTGTTGACCGCGTTGATGGCCTATCCTCTGTCCAAAGCGGTCCATGACTTCCCGGCCAGGCAGTATTACATCTGGTTCGTGGTGTTTACGCTGCTGTTCAGTGGGGGCCTCGTCCCCTGGTACATGACGATCAGTTCCCTCCATCTGTTGAATACGATCTGGGCGCTGGTGCTGCCGACGGCGGTGCCGGTGTTCAACGTGATCCTGCTAATGAATTTTTTCCGTAGCTTGCCGCCGGAGTTGGAGGAGGCGGCGTGGATGGATGGCGCGGGTCCGTGGTACATCCTCTGGCGTATCTACGTGCCGCTCTCCCTACCTGCCCTGGCCACGGTGACCTTGTTCAGCATGGTCGGCCACTGGAACTCGTTCTTCGATGGGCTGATCCTGATGAACGATCCGCGGAATTACCCCTTGCAGACGTACATCCAACAGTTGGTGATCCAGAACCACGGGGTCAACTTCAGCCAGATGACCCCGGATCAAATCAAGGCACTCCTCGAGAGATCGAACGCCACCCTGAACGCGGCCAAGCTGATCATCGCCATGGTACCGATCCTCCTCGTGTATCCCTTCCTGCAACGGTTCTTCATTAAGGATATTGTTTTAGGATCGGTGAAAGAAAGAAGTCCAGGACGCGCGTGGTGCATGTGCTCTTCAAAACGCACCTGGATATCGGCTTCACCAATCTCGCCGCCGCCGTGGTCGATCGGTATATGACGCGGTACATCCCCGGCGCCCTCGCCCTCGCGCACACGCTCCGCGAACGAGAGGGAACGGAGCGTTTCATCTGGACCACCGGTTCCTGGCTTATCGCCGAGTACCTTGAGTGGGCCGGGTCCGCGGAGCGTGGGCGTATGGAAGAGGCTATTGCCGCCGGCGATATCGTGTGGCATGGCCTGCCGTTCACCCTGCACAGCGAGCTCGTCGATCCCTCCCTGTTTGGCGAGGGCCTACGCATAGCACATGACCTGGATCGCCGCTTCGGGAAGCGAACCGTCGCGGCTAAGATGACCGATGTACCGGGACACACGCGCGGCATCGTGCCGCTCCTCGCCGAGGCCGGCATCCAGTTCCTCCATATCGGGGTCAATCCGGCGTCCACGGCGCCGGACGTGCCCCCCGTTTTCGTGTGGCGTGATCCAAGCGGCGCCGAGATAGTCGTCATGTATGACAGCTCCTACGGCGACCTGACGGTCGTCCCCGGTCTCGACGAAGCCATAGTCTTCGCGCATACCGGCGATAACCTGGGGCCGCCGTCCGTCGACGAGGTGATCGCGACCTTCGCTCGGTTACGGAGCCGATTTCCCGGGGCGTCCATCGAAGCATCGACGCTCAATCGCGTCGCGGACGCGCTCTCGGGCATCAGGGCGCGGTTGCCCAAGGTGACGGAGGAACTGGGCGATACCTGGATTCACGGCATCGGCTCGGATCCCAAGAAAACGGCATGCTACCGCGAGTTGGCCCGGCTGCGGCGGGAATGGCTCGCCGCCGAACCGGCGCCCACCGCCGATCCGGCGTTCGCTCGTTTCAGCCGTACCTTGCTCTTGGTCGCCGAACACACCTGGGGTCTGGATGTGAAGACGCACCTGGCCGATGAGATGAACTATGACGCGGCGGCCCTCCACGCCGCGCGCCGAGAGAAGAACTATCAGGACATGGAGGCATCCTGGGCCGAGCAGCGCGCCTACCTCGATACGGCAATCGCCGCCCTGGGTGACGACGCGCGGGCGCGGCAGGCGCGAGAGCGGTTAGACCAGCTAACCCCCATCCGCCCGAATCCCGCTGATTGGACGCCGGTTACCGATCGCCGCGATCCGGTCGAGACCGCGCATATCGAGGCGCGGCTCGATCCGCGACACGGCGCCCTCTCCTTTCTTAGAGATAAGCGAACCGGAAGGGAGTGGGCATCCGAGCAGCATCCGCTCGCCCTCGTCAAGTATGAAACCTTCTCCGCCGCGGACTACGAGCGGTTCTACCGGCAGTACATCGTCAACGAGGAGACACACCGCCGATGGGCGCGCCCCGATTTCACCAAGCCCGGGTTGGAGGCCGCCCAACCGGAGCATCGTCCATGGCTGCCGCGCCTCTCTCGCGTCTATCGGCGGCACGACGAGCAGGGAGAATCGTTGCTGGCGTGGCTCGAGATGCCGAGCGAGAGCGTCGAGCGCTACGGCGCCCCGCGAGAAATCACCTTGACCTACCTGTTCCTTCGGGATGAGCCGCTGGTGCGGGTGACCTTGCAATGGTTCGACAAGCAGGCGTGCCGGCTACCGGAAGCACTCTGGCTCTCATTCGTGCCCATGGTCGCCGCCGATGGGCAGTGGAGCCTGGACAAGATGGGCCAGCCGATCGCCCCACACGAGGTAGTGCGGGGTGGTAACCGCACTTTGCACGCCATCGATCGCGGCGTATCGTATAGCGATCGCCGGGGGTCATTGAGCCTCGACAGTCTCGATGCACCCCTGGTCGCCCCAGGAGAATCATCGCTGCTGACCTTCACGAACGATCTGCCGGCGCGCGATACCGGCATGCACGTCAACCTGTACAACAATGTCTGGGGGACCAACTTCCCCCAGTGGTACGACGAGGACGCGTCCTTTCGGTTCGTGCTGCGGATCGAGTGAACAGATGTCGCCGATTACGACAATTTCGCTATGGACGTTGGAAAGTAGTAGCGCACGAAACAAAGGCCGAAGTAGCCGGCGAGGAGATCCTCGCTATGACGCCGCGGCGCGGCCAGTACCGCCGCCGGATCGCGGATTATCGGGCCGTGCGCGGGAATAAGCAAGGTTGGCGCGAAGCGGTCGAGCAATCGTTCCAGGGAATCGGCGGCCTGCCTCGCGCGCCCAAAGCAGCCATGATAGTCTTCGGCGCCTACGGGATCATGTCGCTATCGTACTTTGAAGGCCGTTTGGAGGGCCAGGCGATATGCTCTGGGTGCTTGCCCAGAAGCAGGACATTTGCGCGCTGACCGAGCGCTATGGCTGGGACGGACTCTGCGTCATCCACGTGGAAATGGAGCCCGGCGGCGTGCTGCTGCATGACGTCATGGTGGTGCATGGGTCGGAGCGGGTCGAAGGCAAGAACCTATGCCGTACTATCTACTATGAGTTCCGTGCTGCGGAGGAGATCATCGAAGATGGCCCATGGGATGCGGAGTGGGTCGAGCGACGGCTGCGGTGCGTGCCGCTGGAATTGGCCCGCTTCCGGCAGGCGTTTCCCGACCACGATCAATGCGGAGTCACCACCGGCTGAACTCTCGTCGCCGCACCAGGAGGCGGTCGTCAACCGGCAGACGTGTCCTGGGAGGGGAGGCCAAACTCCGCCGTGGCGCGGACCAGCGCCGCCAATCGGGGCGGCACCGCGACTGGGCGCTTGGTCTGGACATTCAGGAACGCGAACAAGTGCCGGCCCAGCGCTACCTGCTTCCCGTCCGAGGCGAGCGATACGTCGTAGACGAAGCCCAGGCGGGCACGGCTGAGGGTGTCGACGCGCACGGCAATCGCCAACTCGTCGTCCATCTGGGCCGGACGCACATAGTCGCAGGCGGCATGCACGATGATCATTAGTCGTCCCTCGCCCTCGACGCAATCGCGGTAGGTATAACCCAGGGCGCGGAACACCTCGGTACGCGCGTCCTCGAAAAGATCGAAATAGGCGCCGTGGTAGACGGCGCCCACCAGATCCGTATGATGCATGCGCACTCGTACCAGGCGCACATTCCGGGCCGCCGGCCCCGCCGTGGCTATCTCCATGATGCGGTAAGGGTATCCAGGATCGCCCTGGGTTGAAAAGAAGCAGGTCAAGCACGATGCTTGACTTGCTTTGTCATATTGACGTCTCGCGCGATGTGTGGCGCACGCTAAGCACCTCGAACACTTCGCCGCGCACCCGATAGACCACTATGTACGGCTGGCCAGGAACCACGATCTCTCGCGTGCCCTGGGATGGCCCTGGTCGGCCGAGATTGGGAAAACGGCTATACCGAGCGACCACGGCCGTAATCCTCGCGATCACTTTGGCGACCTGGTCGGGATTGCGCTCCGCCAGGTAGGCGGCGATTGCGTTCAGGTCCCGGAGAGCCGCCCGCGACCAGACGATGGTCATCGATCATCATGCGGCACGAATGTCCGATCCAACTCGGCAAGCGCCTGCACGTAGCCCTCAGCAGTCATGTAGCCCTGATCAATCAGGCGTTGCACTACCTCCGCATGGGGCACTACGCGACCCGCCTCGGAGTCATCGATGCCCTCTTGCACCTGAGCCAGGTACCCTTCCTGCTCGGTGACGTAACGAGCGACCGCCTCATTAACCAGGAGATTTTTGCTCCGGCCCGTCGCGGCGGCCAGCGCTTCCAATCGCTCCTTATACTCTTCGTTCAGACGCACACTGAATATCGTCGTGGCCATTCGCTCCCAACCTTCATTTCGAGGAGACGTACCTATGTTACAGAGTGTAACACATCGGCAAGCCGGTGCGCCCTACACGGTGTGTTCGGTCGTACCTGGAAATTGTGGCAGCGGGTCCCGCGAATTCATTCTCCAGTTGCCGACCCAAAACTCCGGAGCGCCTCATGTTCGGGCCTACACCCACGGCGTGGGCGGCGGCTGGTATCCTGTCAGCACATCCCTCGCCGGCGCAGGTCGAATGTGCCTGTTCCATAAGCAATGAAAGGCGACGTGCCATGGTCTACAGTAAGCTGATGGGCGCCCGTGTGCGGCGCAAGGAGGATCCCCGCTTGATCACGGGCCGCTCCACCTATGTGGATGATGTGCGGCTCCTCGATATCGGGCATGTGGCCTTCCTCCGCTCCACTCAGGCGCACGCGCGCATTGCAGGGATCGATACGACGGCAGCGTCGTCGCTGCCTGGCGTGATCGCCGTCTACACCGGCGCTGACCTTCAGGCTGACTTCAAAACGCCCATGCCCCACGGCGGCGAGGGCGCCGGCGGGGAGGATATGGCCGCCGTCGATACTCCCGTGCTGGAAACCGAGCGGGTTCGCCATGTCGGTCAGGCCCTGGCCGTGGTCGTGGCCGAGACTCCCGGTATTGCCCAGGACGCCCTTGAGTTGATCGAGGTTGACTACGAGTCCCTCCCCGTTGTCGTCGATCTGGAGGCGGCGGTTGCTCCCGGCGCCCCTCAACTGTATGATCAGGCGCCCGGTAACGTGGCCTTCACCTACAAGCGGAAGCGTGGCCCGGTGGATGCGGCCTTCGCCGAGGCCGAGGTGGTGGTGCGCCGAAAAATGGTTAACCAACGCCTGGCCGGCATCCCCCTGGAGCCGCGTGGCGTCCTGGCCCAGCCCGACGCGCTGAGCGGCGGCCTGGTCGTTACCACCTCCACGCAGAATCCGCACAGCGTGCGTACCCAGATTGCCGGCGCGCTCGGTTTGCCGGAAATCGCCGTGCGCGTGATCGCGCCGGAAGTGGGCGGCGGCTTTGGGGTGAAGATCAGCACCTACCCGGAGGAGATTGTCCTGGCTGCCCTGGCGCTCCGTTTGCGGCGGCCGGTCAAGTGGGTCGAGACAAGGCGCGAGAACTTCTTGGCAACTCATCATGGGCGCGCCCAGATCGCCGACCTGGAGATCGCCGCCCGCAAGAACGGCACGATCACCGGGTTACGCCTGCGCGGCCTGGCCAATCTTGGCGCCTATCCCCGCGATCCAACGATCCCTCCCCTCACCGGCTGGCTGCTCTGCGGCGTCTATAAAATCCCCGCCATCGACTTTGAGATTAAAGCGGTCTATACCAACACGATGGCAGTGGGGGCCTATCGGGGCGCCGGCCGACCGGAAGCGGCGTACTTTATCGAGCGGCTGATCGACATCCTGGCGGCCGAACTGGGCATGGATCCGGTGGATATTCGCCGGAAGAATTTCATCCCCAAGGATCTCTTCCCCTACAAGACCCCCAACGGCCCGACCTATGATACGGGCGAGTATGACAAGGCACTGAGCCGTGTCCTGGAGTTGGCCGACTACCCGGCCTTGCGCGCCGAGCAGCAGCGGCTGCGCGCCGAGGGCCGTTACCTGGGGATCGGAGTCACCGTCTTTACCGAAGTCTGCGGTTTCGGTCCCTACGACAGCGCCACGGTTCGCGTGGAGCCTACCGGTTCGGTGACCGTGACCACGGGCATCTCGCCGCACGGGCAAGGGCAAGAGACGACCTTCGCGCAGATCGTGGCCGACCAGTTGGGTGTGTCGATGGACGACGTGGTGGTGGTGCATGGCGACACGGCGCGCACCCCGGCCGGGATCGGCACCATGGGTTCGCGTGGCCTGGTGGTAGGCGGTTCGGCCCTCGTGCGCGCGTTAGAGACGGTACAGGCGCAGGCAATCAAGGCGGCGGCCCATCTGCTGGAGGCCGCCCCGGAGGACGTCGAGCTGCGCGACGGGGCCTTTGGCGTAATCGGCGCCCCGGATCGTGCCAAAACGCTGGCCGAAATCGCCGCCGCCTCCTATGCCGGCGAACTGCCCGATACGGTGGGGACCGGCCTGGAGGCCGTACACTTCTTCCGTCCCGAGGACATGACCTTTCCATTTGGGGCAGATGTAGTGGTGGTCGAGGTTGAAGTGGAGACCGGTATCATCACGCTCCGCCGCTACGTGACGGTGGACGACTGCGGCAACGTGATCAGTCCGGTGTTGGTGGAAGGGCAGGTCCACGGCGGGCTGGCCCAGGGGATCGGCCAGGCCCTGTTCGAAGAAGTGATCTACGATGCGGAGGGCCAACTACTCACCGGCTCGCTGATGGACTACGCGGTGCCCAAGGCCCACCTGCTGATCGATTTCCAGACTGACCGGACCGTGACCACCACACCGCTCAACCCGCTCGGCTCGAAGGGGATCGGCGAACTGGCCACGATCGGCTCGACCCCCGCTATCGTGAACGCCGTGGTCGACGCGTTGGCCCCGTTCGGGATTCGTCATCTTGATATGCCGCTGCGGCCCGGCAAGATCTGGCAGGCGATCCGTGAGACACAGGAGAGCGGTACAGCGTAAAAGGGGGCGTTTCACACGGAGGGAATTCCGTCGCCATAGTGTCTCGGCCCGCATATAAGGACTGGGCCGCGATACACACGCCCAGCATAGTTTGAATCGGCCTGCCGTCCCGCGAACGCATTCGCCCCGTCCGTGCCATGCGAACGCATTCGCGGGACCTTATCCTTCAAACTATCCCGTCGGACACACCACTAATGATTCCGTCGCCGGCTTGTAGTCGTGCCCTGATCGACCGGGAGCCACGCGGTGAACACGGCGCCTCCGGTCGCGCCGTTGCGGGCCGTGAGATCACCGCCGTGCGCCCGCACGATGCGTTGGGCGATGGCAAGTCCCGGGCCCGCTCCTCCAGTTTGGCGATTGCGGGATGCTTCACCACGGTAGAGGGGGATGAACAGGTGCGGTAGATCCTCTACGGCAAGGCCCGGCCCGGTATCCTCGATGGTGAAAAAGACGGTATGCGTCTCCGCGCCATGTCCCCAGCCGACCGCGACACGACCTCCAGCCGGCGTGTAGCGGAGAGCGTTATCGAGCAAATTCGCGACGACGCGGGAAAGTGACTGGGCATCTCCCATAAGCGGGCAGGGTACGGATGGGTCCATGACGATCAGGTCGATGCCATGCGACGTGGCGCGCGGCTGGAGGCCATCGACTGCCCCGCGCAGCACATGGCCCAACTCCAATGGTTCCCGCGGCGGCTGCTGCTCTAGATACTCCACCGTCGCAAATGCGAAGAGGTCGGTGACGAGGTGCTCCAGTTGCGCGGTTTGCTCCCGGCAGACCGCCATATAATGGCCGGCCTTCTCCGGCGTCGCGGCCACACCATCACGCAATCCGTTCAGGTAGGCGGATAGAGTGAACAGGGGCGTCCGCAGGTCGTGGGCGACAGCGCCGATGAACAGTCGCCGCTCCTGCTCCATGTCCGCTTGACGCCGCGCCGCGGCGCTCAGTCCCGTACTCATGATGCGCAGAGCGGTCGTCGCCTCCGCTACTTCGCGCGCCGCTGAAGCAGGGAGGTCCACGTCCGTGATGCCGTCCGCGACCAACCGGGCTGCCCTGCTCATCGCGGTGAATGGCCGCAGCACGGCGCGATTGAGGAAGATGGCCACTACACCGAGTGTCACCAGCAGCGCGGCGAGTCCGCCCGTGGGGCGAGCCAGGACGGAGGCGGAGCGGGCAGGGGACGCACGAACCAGAGGTCGGCAACGCCGGCGATCCGCGCATGCCCGGCGGAGACAGCCGGATCAGCAATAGCGATCTTACGGTACGTCACAGTGTCCGCCATGCTCGCATCGGCCGGCGAACTGGGGGCAGCCGTGCCGGCGCCTCGTGCCCCGGCCTGCTTGTCGCCTGCGCGTCCCGGCCCGAGGGGAGATTGAAGACCGAGATTGTCCATGAGCCGGAGCGCCCTTGCCGTGGCGAAGACCATGCCGCCGTGCTCTGGTCGCTTGTCGAACAAACCTACCTCCACGCCCAGCGCGCTGAACCTCGCCCTGGCCTGCCCTTGCCAGGCGGGATCGCGCCAGCGGGCCACATCGCCGCCGATAGTCGCGTGTACCGCCGCCCAGCGGGCCTGATCCGCCCGCTGCCGCCACCCACTCAGTACCTGTCCGATCCCCCAGCCGGCGAAGGTCGGGGCGGCAACGATGGCGACCAGAGCCGGCACCAGCCAGAGCCGGAGCGAGAGCCTCAATCGGCTCACCACCCTCATCGCGGCTCTCCGTCGAAACGGTATCCCACGCCCCGCACGGTTACGATGTAGCGCGGCTGAGCCGGATCCACCTCGATCTTCTCGCGCAGCCGCCGGATGTAGCCCCACAAGGTACCCTCGTCGCCATAGCCGCCCCAGAGACGCGCGAGCGCCTGCTCGCGCGTGAGGACCTGGCGCGGATGCTCGGCCAGGAGGCGGAGCAAGGCGAACTCGCGCGCCGTCAATGCCACCGGCAGCCCGGCCACGCGGACCTCGTAGGCATCCAGGTCGATGACAAGCCTGCCGAAATCGAGGAGCGTTCCGCTTGCCGTCGTCGCCGTCCGCCGCTCCGTGCGCTTCAGCACCGTTTTGACGCGGGCGACGATCTCGGCCGGTGAAGCGTTCTTGACGATGTAATCGTCGCCGAGCCCCAAGCCGCCACCATGCCGCCGCATGACGACCTCTTCCCGCTGAGCATCTATGACCGCGGTGCTATGACCTTGCAGGCGTTGCGGATACGGGTAGGGGACCCGACCTTCTTCCGTATCCTACGTACTTACGCAACCCGCTATCGCTACGCGAACGCTCGTACCGGCGACTTTATCGCCATCGCCGACTCAGTGAGCGGCCAGGATCTCAAGGACTTCTTCCACACCTGGCTCGACGCTTCCACCGCACCGCCGATGCCGGCGCTGCTCCCGACCCAGTGAACGCCCCAGAATCAAGGATATCGGCATGCCGGCGACGCAGTTCTGCACGCGTGCGCTACCCTGACCATGGTAGGGCGCCGGAACCCCGGCATGCGCCGTGCCGATGAGCAGGTTGGGAGGATGGTGAAGCATGGCAGCGGAGTCTATTTCCTGTTGGGCGTTCTACGCAGGCTGGGAACAGTACCAAGGGCTCCTGATCGGCGCCGTCGCGCCGCTGACTGAAGCGCAACTACAGCTCACCATAGCGTCGGAACTACGGTCAATCGGCATGCTCGCCACGCATATAGTACGCACGCGCGCCGCCTGGCTTCATGCTGTTTTGGGTGAGGGCGGTCCCGAGGTGGCGGCAATCGCGGCGTGGGATGACAACGCGGACGAGGCGCCGCCGGCGACCGAACTGGTGCGCGGACTGGAGGTGACATTTGCCGCCTGGAAGGAATGTCTGCAACGCTGGATGCCGAGCGATCTCGACGAGGTCTTCCA
>JAICHN010000035.1 GCA_025924845.1 Chloroflexota bacterium
CGGGCTGATTGTGGAATGGGTTTCATATTGGAAGGATTATGTACCTCATTTCGAGCATTGTCAAGCGGTGGTTTCTGGGCCTCCCGCTGGTCAACGCGGTAGGTTAATCGGGCGATTTGGACAAAAAATCGCATAAATCAGCCGTTATATTTCCACATTGTCCGCCGTACTTCCCTCACCGAATGGAATTATATTAGGCCTAAACTCATCACACGGCTGTCGGTGGAGAGAAATCGGTTCCACAAACCTGCGGCCTGAACGGGTCCCGTACACGCGCCGCTCCGTATGTGGGCGATAGGGTCACTACCTTGAAGGGAAGCCCGGTGAGCGCGGTGATGTGGCCTCCGAAGCGTGGCCGGCGGCTGGTCCCTCAGTTCTCCGGCCCAACCTGAAGCATCCTCCTTGTGGCCCGCCCACGGAGCGTGTATCATGGTACCCACGCACCGTGCGAGTTCGCGCATCTTCACAAGTAAATACGACGCTCTTATCCAGAGAGGTGGAGGGACCGGCCCTGTGAAGCCTCGGCAACCGGCGTCGCTTATAGCGACGAAAGGGTGCCAAATCCGGCAGAGCTATTTCTGGAAGATGAGAGACGTGTATGCCGCATAGCGGATAATGCCGTTTTTCCTCCTTTCTGCATAAGTATGGAGGATTTTTTGTGCCCGCTATGGATCACGCCCCTCATGGACCAGTGCCATGAGGGGCTTTTTTGTGAGCGGAGGTTGGCAAACATGATCCAATTTCAGTACCCTACGATTCCCGTTCAGGCGCGCCGGGAAGCGATCTATCCCCATCTGATCGACGAGGATGCGAACCAGGGCCGTCTCCGTCTGGTGGGCGAGGATCAGGAAGTGCCGCTCGTCACCGGCCTGTCCCGGCGCCAGGTAAATCTGGATTACGCGGCCAGTACCCCGCCTCTGGTGGAGGTGCTGGAAGCCGTGAACCGTTTGCTCCCCTGGTACAGCAGCGTGCATCGAGGAGCGGGCTACAAGTCACGCGTCTCTACCGCTGCCTACGAGCGTTCGCGAACCGACATCGGCGCCTTTTTCGGGGCCCGCCCCGGCGACGCGCTCATTTTCACTCGGCACACCACCGAGGCGCTCAATCTGCTCGCCGGCTGCCTGCCCAGCGGCGCCCGCGTGCTGGCGTGCGCCGTGGAACATCATGCCAACATGCTGCCCTGGCGCCGGGCCGGCGTGACCTACCTTCCCGTTCCGGCAAGCCCAGCTGCTTTCCTCCACTCGCTCGAACAGGCCCTTACCGAGGCGGCCGGCGCCATTACCCTCGTCGCCGTCGCCGGAGCCTCGAACGTCACGGGCGAAATCTGGCCCCTGGCCGAAATCGTCCAGACGGCGCACAGGCATGGCGCACGCGTGGTGGTCGATGCGGCCCAATTAGCCCCGCACCATCCTATTGACATAAAAGAGCTGGATATTGATTACCTGGCCCTCTCCGGTCACAAGCTCTACGCTCCCTTCGGCACCGGCGTGTTGATCGGACGCGGCGACTGGTTGGCCGACGCACAGCCCGCCATCCAGGGAGGCGGCGCCGTGGCATCGGTCACCCTGGACGACGTGGTATGGCGGGGCTTACCGGAGCGCCATGAGGCGGGAACTCCGAACCTGGTAGGCGCCGTGGCCCTGGCCGCCGCCTGTCGGGCCCTATCGGCCTTCGGCATGGCGCGGATCGCGGCCGAGGAGGCCGAGTTGTACGATTATGCGCGCCGCCTGCTCTCGGCCGTTCCCGGCCTGGATCTTTATACCCTATGGGATCACACGTATCCCCATATCGGGGTGTTCGCCTTCAATCTGCGGGGCTATCCGCATGGCAAGTTGGCGGCAATTCTCAGCGCCGAGTATGGGATCAGTGTCCGATCCGGCAGCTTTTGCGCCCATCCCTTTATCCAGCACCTCGTCGCCGGCAGCGACCATGCGGTCGGCGTGGCCGAGTGTGGATCGGCGGCGCCGACCGCGGGGGCGGTTCGGCTGAGCATGGGCCTTCGCACCACCTACGAGGAGATCGACTACACCGTCGATGCTCTGCGCGCCGTCGCCGCTGCCGGTCCGCTCTGGCAGTATGGGCAGTGCCCTACTACCGGAGAGTATCTGCCGGTGCCCGATCCTCGTGCCTGGCCTGAATTCTAGCCCTGCTCGGGCGCCGGTTCTCAGGCCGCGCCTCTACAATCGTGGGCGGATTTACGCCAAGTTGCCCAAACTACGCCTCATCTGGGCATGCGGATCGCGGTGGCCGCGTATGCCTGTCGCGCGGGTACGAGTGGGGAAGAGTATAGCGCCCAGATGGGCGCCCCACTCACCCCCGCCAAGCGGACGCCGCGGTTGTGCGATTGCTCACCACGTGACGGGGCGGGCACCTGCCCGCTATGATCGTGAGGGCTGACACTCTCGGCTCAACTGGGCCGGCCTTCATTGAGTGCTTGGCTATTGCCAGGACGGGCGAGGGTGCCTGTACTACCGTGCCGGGCGGTGGGCAATCGACGTTTTCGGAGGATGGCGCATATCGTGGATGTCTCTGGTCCCTCTGCTCGTGCCCGTCGCCGCGCCCCGCTCCCGGGCGGCCTGGCCGCGCTCGTCCTGCTCCTGGCCCTGGCCCTCATAGGCACGGTGTTGCTCACCGTCTACCTACTGCGCACCAGCACGCGGCAGGCCACGCCGTCGTCACCAAGCCCGGCTCCCTACCGTGTGCTGGTCCGTCGGGGCGACACCATCGAGGTGGAGAGCGCCGGGGTCGCGCCACGTCGCCTGGCTGTCCTCCCTGCCGGCATTGCCGCGGCCACAACCGACTTCCATCTTGGTCCCGCCGGCAATGAGGCGCTGTTGGTCAGCGAGGTAGGCGGCTTTCATGGCTGGATTCTGCCAACTCCGGAAGGGCCGCCCCTTCCCCTTCCCGCCCCGTCTACCGCGCTTGGGGCAGGTCCCTGGCGCTTTATTTCGGTGACCTGGAAGAATGGAAGGATACCAAGCGTGTTATTGGCCGCGGGAGATCGCCGGGCGCCCCGCGCCGTGGTGGGGCGCTTCACCATCGGCCCCAGGCACCAGGTGCGTGCCGGCTGGACGCCGCTCGGCGTGCTCAATGGACAGCCGTTGTCGCTCTCTCCCAAGGCCACGGCGCTTGCCCTCCTCGAAACGCGGCCCGCCTCCGGCGATTTCGAGAGCCAATACGTCCTTCGCTTGCAACGGCTCGACGGTAGCCGCCCAAAGGTGACGTGGCGCGCCGTGGGAGCCCAACCGCCCACAGCGCTCCTCTGGGCGCCCGACGGCGGTACGCTGGTGGTGGTGAACCAGGGTCTTGCCATCCAGAAATCGGGTGGGCGGGCTGTGCGCCACGTCAAGGATGGAATGCTCCCGGTCAGTTTCAGCCCCAACGGAGACAGCGTGGCCTATCTCAGCGGCACTCCCGGCACCCGCCAGATTCATGTGCTGCGCCTGCACGGTGAGTACGACCACTCCTTCCCGTCACCCGATAGGGCGAACCCGCGTTGGCTCGGCTGGACCCCGGATGGCCATGCGCTGATTTATCTCACCGGCACCGCACTCTGGCAGATCGGCCCCGACAATGGGGCCGCTATTCGCCTGGCGGGCAGCATACAGGGTCTCGTGGCGGGGGTTGCTCCCGCCGGTACCACATTCACCCGCTAAGGCGAATGCATCCTCGATGTAGCCGGTCGAACTCGCACCATATCATCAGGGCGGTGGTGGGCAATGCACCCCCGCGTTCGGATCGGCCCCGGGTTGACAATCGAGGTCAATGTCGACCTGGAAGGGGTCCAGTGCATCACTTGTCTGCTGGACCTGATCATGCCGCGGCCCTTCCACGCCCTCATGAATGGCCTGTAGCGACGAGTGTACGTCCGCGCGGCAGCAGTTGATGTCGAACGGCGTGCTTACCGTCCCGCGGTAGGCGTTGAATGCCGCGACGTGCCGTTGCTCATGCGGCGACAGGCAATTGGTAATGGCAACTCGCACCGTCCGTTGTTGGCAGTTGGTGAGGCCGGACGGCACGGACGGCAGAGAAACGTTCGTGGTCATGGTAAAGGTAGAGACCAGGGTACCGGTCACATGCACGCAGTCCGCCGCCGCGCAGCCACAACCATCGCCGGCTGTCGTGGTCATGTGTTGCGTAGCAAAGCTGTTGCGGAAAGCTGCGTTGGTGCGTCCTTGCAACTGCAGACTGTCCCCGCCAAATACGACTTCGTCATGGGATTCGCCCTCGCCCTCCACCGGAGGAACAGGCTCAACGGCATCCGCCGCGGAGTCGTCAGGATTCGCGGGGTCGGCGCTCTGTCCACCTTCGGCCTGAGCCGTATCGGCTGGGTTCTGATCGCCGTCACCCGGCTCATCGGTGCCATCCGTGGCCGGCGCGCCTTCATTTGAACCTTGAGTGGGCTGCTCCGCATTCCCGTCGGCGGGATCATCGGCCGGCGCGGCGCCCTCGCTGGATCCTCCACCTCCGCCGACGGCGCCGGCAGCTTGCTCCGTCGGCGCCGTCCCGCCCTCACTTGCCCCGTCATCTTCTTCGGGGTCAGCATCACGCTGTACACTGGACTGGGTAATTCCCGAACCGGTCAGATCCTGCGTATCTTCGATCGGCTGCACTGGGTTATGCGCCGCTTTTTCCTGAGGAGAGCAATGGCAAGGCTTGCCGCCGCACCGCTGCACCGCCGGCCTAAAGCCGACGGGGCTCCCTTGCCGACTGCTCTTGTATGCTCGCAGCAACTGATTGACTGCTTGATTGCCTGCAGTGCGCTGCAGCATGAGAAGCATCTGCACAGGCGTGCCGGCGAGAGCGAATGAGGCGCCTTCCCGCCTGTGTTGACTATCACGTTCCGGGGTAGCGCGCGCGGCGGGCTCCGGGCCGGAAGGCGTATACATCGATCAGCGCCCTTCTCTAAAGACGGGGAGGCGTCATTCGCGCCGCACCCCATCCAAACCGGAACATCCCGCCAACTTGCCCTGGGAGATCGCAAGCATCCATGCGGTCATGCAGCCCTCACTATAGAGGTACGCGGAGCATTGCGCAACAGGCTACGATACTATCGTACGATGTGGGTGTTTTTCCCGCTGAGCCACGCGGCGCCCCATTGGGTATTTCAGAGTGTTACGATGCGCAGGGCCCCGACCGCCGACGCGAAGGATCCGGGAAGGTAACCCCCCAACTCCCCATCCAGGCTGATTGGTAGTGGTTCGGCCGCCCGCACCGTGAGACGCGATAGATGGCAGAGGTGAATACCACCGACCCGTGGGTTTCGCCGCGTGAGCAGGGCCATCCCCGCCAGGAGGAGGTGGAGCGGCGGGCCGTCTTCGATGGCCAGCACGTGCAGTCTCCGGTCATCGATGGCCGAATCGCCCAGCCTCAACTGAAGGAAGCCACCGAATACCGGGGCATTGATTACCGACAAGTGGAGCAACCGCGCCCGTACCTCGCGATCCGGCAAGAGCACCTCGCAACTGAAGGGCCGCCGCGCGCGCCAGGCTACCAGGGCGGACGCCAGATAATTTAACCTGCCCAAGCGCTTGCGCAGCGAAGCACGGCCCGCCATTCGGGAGAAGGTCACGTTGAGGCCCAGCGCGGCGGCATGAACGAAATAGCGCGAACCGCCGTCGGCGAATCGTATATGTCCGGCGTCGACAGTCGTGATCTGGCCGGCGCGCCATACGGCCACGGCGTCTTCGATGCGCATCGGAATAGCCAGCGAACGCGCTACGTCATTGGATGTCCCCAGAGGCAGGATGCCCAGCAGCGCGCCAGTGTACGCCGTATGATTGGCTACCGCGCCGATCGTGCCGTCACCGCCCGCCGCGACGATCAACGGGCGCTCGTGGTCGGGGCGGGCAATCCACTGATCGACTTGCTCCACATCCTTGATGTCTACCACGGCGCACACGGTAAGTCCCTCGTGGGCCAGCGCCGCGCGGACGCGCGGCATGGCGCCACGCGCATGTCCGCCCCGTGCATTCCATACCAGCACTACCCGGCGCGGCAACGACATGCCGGCGCTCTCCTTCCCTGCTTGCGCGGAGCCGCCGCCCCGTTTCGCTATTGCCGAGCATAACGGATTGCGCCGCCGGCCGGCCTTTTGTTGCTTGTTGGTGAGCGAGACCCTTCCTCCGGCCTGTGGTACAATCGGGTGAGATTACATGGTGGGTTGGCGCCTCGTTCGGGGTGGCGCCCATGTAATATCCAAAGAGGGTGAACTACATCATGGCTAGCCAACGCTGGTATGGGCGCGATACGCAGCTCACGCTGCGCATGGCCTTTACGTTGTTCCTGCTGGCGCTGCTGTACAGCGTGTTTTTGGGAGTACTATGGCACTTTACCGGTAGCCTTGTGCTGCTGGTGGTGCTCGGCGCCGGCCTGGTGCTGTTTCAGTACTTTGTATCCGACAAGTTAGTGTTGCTCAGTACGGGCGCACGGGAAGTCTCCGCTCAGGAAGAGCCTGCCCTGCATGGGGTTATCGAGCGTCTCGCTCAGATAGCCGACCTTCCCAAGCCGCGCGTGGCGATTATGGAGGTCGCGGCGCCCAATGCCTTCGCGACGGGCCGCAGCCCCAAAAACGCGGTGATCGCGGTGACGCGCGGCCTCTTGCAAATCCTGGAGCCGCAGGAGTTGGAGGCGGTGCTCGGCCATGAGATGAGCCATATCAAGAACCGCGACATGATGGTGCTGACCTACGCCAGTTTGTTCGCCAGTGTCGCCTCGTTCATCGTGCAAATCGGCATGTGGACCGGCTTCGGGATTGGCGACGACGACGACAACAACGGCGCCGGCCCCGCCATCGTTATCTTTCTCGTTTCAGCGGCGGTATGGGCGATTAGCTTCGTGCTGCTGCGCAGTCTCTCTCGCTACCGCGAGTACGCCGCCGATCGTGGCTCGGTGCTCCTGACCGGCGCCCCGGCTACCATGCGCTCGGCTCTGCTCAAGGTCAGCGGCACCATTCAGCGCATTCCGAACAACGATTTACGTGCCGCTCAGTCGATGAACGCCTTCTTTATCGTGCCCAACGTAAAGCAGTCGGTGACTGAGTTGTTCAGCACCCATCCGTCCCTGGAGCACCGGCTGGCTCGTCTCGAGGCGATGGAGCGGAGCATGAACGCCGCCCGCCATTAGTACGGGGCAGGGTTGGCAAGAATTGAACGTGCGCCGGTGGATGAGGGGCGGCCCAAGCGGTCCGTCCCTCTTTGTTGGTAAGGTAGGGAGGGCAGTGCGCCAATGAGTTTCCTGGATCGGCTTCTCGGCACATCCAAACCGGTAGCTGTGAAGACGGAGGCGCTCTTCGCCATGACGACGGCGGTGATCACGCTGCAGACATCGCTGCATCTTGAGCCGAGCAACGCCGCCGCCCTCTGCTTCAAAGCAATCGAGATGACCCGCTTCGAGGACATCAAACGGGAAATCGACGACCTGCTCAAAATCCGCGCCGCCGATACGCACGCCTCTTCCATGCGTACCTTGACGGACGAGTACGGCTACCAATGGGTCATCTTGCAAACCGAGCAGTTTGAGGATCTCGTCACCACGCTGCATATGGTGAGCGAGGAACTCAAGTCGCACGGCTTCGGCGATCAGTTGCTTTCGGCGGTTTTTAAGTTCACCGGCGAAGGACGCAACGTTTATTGGATCTACAACTATAAACGCGGCGCCTTCTATCCCATGGTGCCGACGGGCAACCACGCGCGGGACAATGCCTATGAGTTGCGCTTACAGACGCTCATGGACCATGAGATGCCGATCGAGAAGGAACTGGAGCGCTGGTATCCCCTCTGGGGTTCCCCGGTCTGACCGAGCGTACCTTACACGGCCGAAACAAGCAGACCGGGCGCCATTGGCGCCCGGTCTGCTTGTTTCGGCATGGGAGAAGGGCCGCTCGTCGGCCTCAGCCTGGAATCAGCCCATCCTCTTTGAGCACGGCCACGATCTCGTCGTAGGTGAGGGTATCGGGGGGGAGAATGGCGTCGGATGGGACCACCTCATCATCCGGCACCGGTACTCCTTGCGTTTGTACGAAGTCAATCATAGCGAACAAGGTAGACGTTACGGCCTTCTCGTCCTGCGTCCGTACCGCCTCCTGCAAGGTTCCGTCCAGGTTATTCAGGCCGTTGACCGCATCTTCCTGGAGGCGGTATTGGCCGCTACCCTGCACACGAATAATCATCGTCGCTGACCATCCTCCATCAGTAGGCGCCGAGGCAGGCGCGAATCAACCGGCGCTGCCCACCAGACTTTCGTGCTGGAGCAGCGCTCCCACCTCAGCCACGCTGATCGAGTCGTGGGGAAGCACGGTGTCGGAGGCGACGAGTTCGTCGTCACCGACTACACTGCCCTTACCCTGCACGAGGGCGATCATCTCGCCCAGCACTTGATGAGCCAGCACCTCATCTCCCGCGCGCACGGCCCCGACCAACCGATGATCGAGTTCGTGCAACGCCTGCACGTCCGCTTCACCTAGACGGTATTGCCCGCTGCCTTGCACTCTCACAATCATTGGGTGCCGCCAGTGTGCTCGCCAATCTGCTTGGGCGGCTCACTGCCCTGGCCAAGTTGGGCTTTCATGGCGGCCAACTCAGCATCCACGCCGCTGCCTGCCGAAAGCTGATCGAGTTGCGCCTGCAAATCATCGCCGGGACCGCTCAGCATGTCGGGGAGCGTGCCCGAGGCGGTCAATTCACCGATCGCGTTGGCGCGGGCTTGCATGGATTGGGTCTTATCCTCGGCCCGCTGGATGGCGGCGTTCACGTCGGCCATCTCCTCGGAGAGACCGCTGGCCGCTTCACTGATCCGCACCTGCGCCTGCGCCGCCGTGTATTGGGCCTTGATCGTTTCCTTCCGGGTGCGGAACGCCTCAATCTTGGCGGAAAGCCGCTGCTCGCCGGTCTGCAACTGCTGCTGTTGCGCCTCCAGGTTCTCGACCTGAGACTGCATGGAGGTAAGTTGCGCCTGCAGGTCGGCCTTCCGCTGTAAGGCGAGACGGGCCAGATCCTCACGATTGGCGGCCAGCGCCTGACGGGCCTGATTATCGTACTTAGCTGAATCTTGCTGCAGCTTGGTCAACTGCAATTGTAGGCGCGACTTCGCGGTGACCACATCAGCGATACCCCGCCGCACCTTCTGCAGTTGCTCTACCTGCTGCTCGTAGGAGAGGTCCAGAGTCTCGCTTGGGTTTTCCGCCGCATCGAGCGCGGAATTCATCTTGGCCTTAAAGATCGTGGAAATACGACCCAGCACGCCTGCCATCAGAACCTCCCTGTGGGCGCGATTGGGGTAATTACCGGCCGCATGGACTCAATGCACGCCGCCGAGCCTTGGCACGGCAATTATAGCACCGGCGGTGCCCTAGGTGAAGGGGGCTAACCGGTGTCCTCTAACTGGACTCCGATGTATGCGCCGATGCCGCCCAGCCCGATAGGTTCATGGAACGTCTCTAGGCCGGCGGCGGTACAGACCGCGAGATACTGCTCCCGGCTGAATATGCCCAGTTCATGCCGCTCGATGAAGTGTATCACGTCCTCCGCCATGGTTACCAGATAATCATCGACCAGGATCGAGGCGCCTTTATCCAAGCGCTTTCCCCTTCATAGTCATGATCGGCGTACAGAGCATCATAGATGAGGCCGGATTGTGGGACCATTGATTACTCACGCCTGATGTCCGAGGCTGGGAGAAGCGACCTTCTCCCAGCCTCGGACACCCTTGATGCTTACTGAGCGCCGAAGGGGACGCCCGCAAGCTCGGAGCCGCTGGTGCCGTTCGCGTTGATCAACGTTTGGGTGGCATAGAGTTGGGCGCCGTCTACTCCATCCACCAAAACACTGCTGGACCCGCTTGGCACGCCGAAATCTCCCACTTTCACACTGATTCGGCCGTGCGCCGGGATGTCGACCGTCCGTTGGATGCTCTTGCCTGCTCCGTACAGCACGGTGATCGCGGCCTTCGCGGCGGTCGATGCCGGATTGTAAATGCCCAGCGTGTCGGTCGCCTTCCCTACGGTTGAACCGCCTGGGAAAATCTGATCGGTGCTTGGCGCGGCAATGGCGAAGAGGTTACTGCCTCCTACCTGTGATTTACTGAATCGGCCGAAGTAGGCTACCTTCTCGGCCACAATGCCGGTGTCGCTGCTGTACAGGAGGCCCAGGTTGGCGGTCCCGAACGTTGCCGTCAAGTCCACCGTGGCGCGCCGACCCGCCGCCAGGGTGACGGTGCGCGTAGCGGCTACGGCGCCCCGCGTATCGAGCAGCGAAAGATGCACGTGAGCGGCGGCCTTCGAGGGATTGAACAGGGTGAGATGCGCCTGTGCCTTGGCGGGCAGATGGCCCGGATCGATATAGCCGGATGTATGGGTGGTGGTTGCCCCCACGGCCGTAGTGAGGCCCTCCCGTCCAGAGGCGAAGATCTGAGTGCGTTCGGCCACCACCGGCACATCGCTGGTCACCGAGGCGCTCACCGCCTTTTCCGCCAGGAGATCCCCCACGCGGATCGTGGTGCGGGAGGCCGGTCCAATGGTGGTGCCGCCGTCTGCGGTGGTGCCCTGGTCGCTGACCAGGTGGATACGCACATGCGCCGCTGTCACTCCGGGGTTGACGAAGGTGAGGTACTCCTCGAAGTTCCCCACCGTATAACCGTCGGCGAAATACCACCGGCGAGCCGTCGCGTCGCTGCCGACCGAGTAGGACCCGGACGCATTCACGCGAGTGATGGCGCGCCCGCTGACCAGCGGCTGATCAGCCTGGACCAGAGTGGCGATCGATTGATCGTCCCCCACCAGGGACTGCATGTTTACCGTCTTTCGGCTGTGCGCGGGAAGGTTGTAGCGCGTAAGCGACGTCCAACCGTTGTCGGTCAGGAGACGAACCTGAGCATGAGCATCGACGTTGCCTGGATTCACCAGATCCATGTCGTCGGTGAGTCCCTGACCAGTCGCCCCTTCAGGGAAATACTGGGTAGAGGCAATGGTGGAGAGGAGCGGATCCGGGGTGGGGAACGCCGCGGGCGAAGGAGCGATCACCGTAATCGTCAGCGGCAGGTCCGCGAGCTGGTCGAAGACCGAAGTCAAGACGAAGATATGGGCATGATAGGTGCCGGGCGCGATACCGTCGGGCACCTTCACCGTGCCGTGAAGGGTCGTGACCTTTTCGGGCAACGCGGAGGCCAATGTCCCTTGATAGAAGCCGTTGTTTCCGATCGTCACGTTTTTGCCGAATTGCGCATCCATGGTAATCCAGGGCTGGGGGGCCAGGGAGTAGCCCTGAGTGGCCGCGGCAATGGCGAGCGGTTTGGTGTCTTTGTAACCCGGCACGCTGAGCTGTACTTCCCAGTTGCCGCTGGGCAGAGTCCGATCCTGCACCGCCGCTACCGTTCCCTGGCCAGGCTTGCCGCTGATCGCGACCGGCGCCGGAAGGCCGAAACTCTGGTAGGTATCGACAATTGGATCATCCATCTGCACATCGACCGGCGTGTTGCCGTTCAGCACTTGTGCCTGGGTGACCAACTTCCGCGTCCCCGGCGGCACGAAGCTCGTAGTGTAGGTAAGCACCTGGGTGCTGGTCGCTCCCAGGGGGCCATCCTGCAGGACGCCGCCCGTGCCGCCCAGGGAGATGTACTGATACTGGTCACTGGTAGCATAAGTAAGGTACCCCTGCGGCCCCAGACCGGTATTTGCCACCTTGAGGGTGAACGGCTGCGCGCGCCCTCCGGCCTGGGCCGTCACCTTGGAGGTGGATAGCTGGGCGAACGCCTGATCCAGGACGACGGCGCCGCGGAACGGTTCGCTTGCGTACAGGCCGGCCGGGACGAAGTTCAGTACGGTAATCCGCCATACACCCGGCAAGGGATTGATCTGGTAGCTGTCGATGAACCGCTGGCTGAGATCGGGCGCGGCGCTCAAGTCGCCCGGATTGAGCAGCGCGTTGTCTTCCAGATTAATGATCTTACCGTTTGGATCGATCAGCGACACCCAGAACCAATTGCCGGGATGCTTCCAGACGAGCGACATCTGCAGCGTGTGGACATTGCGCGGCGTCACGAAGGTAAAGTACTTCGTTTCGGTCGCGAATCCTTGGTCGCCCACCCCGCCGGTGAACGTGCCGCCAAACACTCCCACGCCGCCTTTGAAGGGGATGGCGGTGGTCAGCACCACGGGGATGGTCGCCGTCCGATCGGGGCTGGGCGCGTCGCCGGCCGCGGGTGCCGCCATGCTGTGCTCGCGGGCTTGCAGAGTGATTTCGCTCACACCAGGCTTGGTGAGCGCGGGCGAGGTAAAGGTCACGTGCGTGGTCTGACCGGGGCGGAGCGTGACCTGGCTTGGCGAGACCATCGCCGCCTGGCTGAAGAAGCGCGCCATGCTGATGTGGCCGGTGAAGCCCGCGTTGCTATAGTGGCGCACTTGCTGCTTATCAATGGCGCGCACTTCGCTGACCACGGCCGTCCACCTTCCCGGCACGGGATGTGCCACGGTGGTGACGGTATAACCCGAGCCGGCCTGGCTGGTGTAGCCGTAGTTGGCCATATTGCCCTGGGGATCGTAGAGCACCACGCGCAGCGACAGCTTTGATGCCTTCTGCGGGCTGGGCAGGGGAACAGTAGTTTGCGAGTTGAAGTTGAGGGAGACACTGAGCTTGTTCACGCCCCCCGGTACGGAAAACTTGTAGGGATACAGGTTGTCGGCGACCACGGTACCCTTGAAGGTAAGCGCCTTGGTTTGGTGCGCTACGGGGTTCTGGAAAGTGATCCGCTCGGGCGTCGAGCCGCTATTAGTTACCGTGATCGATTGCCGAAGCTTGGTGCCTGGCTCCCCGGCCAGGGCCACCGGCCCGGATAGCAGAACAGAGGGGCCTTGATGAAGGACGGTCTGCACGGCGCGCAAGGCGTTCACCCGTCCAGCCGCTTGATCGGCCGCCGGCAGCCCCAGGTTATCGGCACTGCTCAAAATGACCTGCTTGACATATGCAGGGGTAGGGCGCTTGCCTTGATGGGTTGATTCATAGGCGTTGATCACCAAGGCGGCCACGCCCGCGATCACGGGAGTCGCCATGCTGGTGCCGCCGAACGAGCCGACCGTATAGGGCGGCGCGGCCGGACTATCCTGCGCGTGATTGCGGGGGAAGAGCGCCCAGCCATCCTCGCCGGGGGCATAGACGTCGGGGCGGCTCCGCCCGTCCGAGGTGGGACCTTCGGAGGTGAAGTAGGCAATGTTGTCGGAGCTGTATTTCCCATAGGGCGTGAACAGCCCGGTCTCCGCGTCCTGTCTGAGATCGGTGGAAGCGCCGGCGGCGATGACGTCGGGCGCCGTGGCCGGCGAGCCGACCGTGCCCTGTCCCGGCCCGGAGTTGCCGTCGGCGGCAACCACGGTGACGCCGGCATGCACGGCGGCCTCATCGGCCAGGGCGACGATATCCACCCCATCGGTGACGAAGGGGAAGTTGGTGCCCCACGACTCGCTGATCACGTCGGCGTGATTGGCTACCGCCCAGCCGATGGCCCGCACCAGGTTGCTATCCGTGGTGAATGAGAAGGGTGCCCGTGCATCAAGGATCTTCCCTACCATCAGCTTCACGCCCGGCGCCACCCCGCTATAGGTGAAGTATGTCTTATTATCGAATCGTTCCCCCGGCTTGGCGGGCGGGTACACGAGGGCACGATAGGTGTCGTTCGCCACGTACACGGTGGCCGCTTGTCCGGCTATGGTGCCGGCGCACGCCGTACCGTGGCCCACCGTATCCGTGAGATCGGTGCCCGAGAAGTCGGCGTAGAGCGGCTTACCATCCGCGCCCCTGGCCATCACGTCCTTGAGGTCAGGCTGACCAAGATCGATGCCGGAGTCGAGGACAGCGACCCGCACGCCCTTACCGGTGAATTGCTTATGCACTTGATCGGCCTGGATCAAGCTGAGCGTATCGGGCTCGCTGACCAGCGTCTGGCCGGCCGGAACCTTGGTCGCGGTGCGGATGCCGGATTGGGCCAGGTGCTGGTTTACCATGGCCGTGTCCGGAGAAGGATAGATCTTATAGCTGTGATCGAGGGTGATTGCCGCAAGATCGGGGTTACCTTCCAGGGACTTGAGCGTCTCCGCGGTGACGCGAGCCGCCACGCCGTGGACGATGTTGAGCGCCACAATACGCGTGGCCCCGGTGGTTTGCAGATCGTGCAGCACCTTGGCGCCGTTTCCCTGGCGCAGGACCATGATCACGTTGATCGGGTGTTGGGCGGCCTGCTTGATCAGGGCGGGAGTGAGTCCATTGATTGGCTCGGCGGCGGCGCGGCCGGTCCCTCGAATCCCCTGGGCGGCCGGAGTGAGCGGTAGGGCGGCAAAGGCCAGGCCGGCGACTATGCACGCTCGGGCGACGTGGCGCGGACGGATATACATGCGAGACCTCATTACTTCCAGCAGAGGGAGACAATCATGCGTGTAAGGGCTGGTAGCCGTCCGCGGTGTGATTGATGGTAGGACGCTCCAGACGCGCGTGTCGAGCCCAACTCAATTCTCGGTCCTCGTCACCTCCAATTGGGGAGTGGTCAACTCGATAAAAATATCTTCCAGGCTTTGATTGCCTTGCCTGGAGCGTTCGCGAAGTTCGCCGATCGTGCCGGCGGCGATCATACGTCCCTGGTGAATAATGGCCACGGCATCACAAATGCTTTCCGCTATTTCCAGAATATGCGTCGAGAAGAGGACTGTGGCCCCCTCGCGGGCTCGTCCAGCCAGGATATCCTTGAGCAGGCGCGCCGTACCAGGGTCCAGCCCCACCGATGGTTCGTCGAGGAAGAGGTTGGACGGATTATGCACCAGGGCGGCGATCAGGGCGATCTTCTGACGCATACCATGAGAATAGCTCCCAATTAACTGGTGTTGGTCGCCGCTCACGTGAAAGAGTTCGAGATACTGATCGACACGGTGGTCGCGCTCTGTCCCCTTGAGTTCAAACAGCCCACAGATAAACTCCAGATATTCGCGTCCGGTCAACTTTTCGTAGAGATACGGCTCATCGGGCACGTAACCGAGCCGGCGTTTGGCGGCGACCGGCTGGGTCACGATATCGTGGCCGTCAATGCGCACGGCGCCGGTCGTGGGGCGCAGGAGACCGACCATCATCTGAATGGTCGTGGTTTTGCCGGCGCCATTGGGACCCAGAAAGCCGAAAATGGTACCGGGTGGAACACAAAGGTTCAGATCCCGGATCGCCCACTTGGGCCCAAACTGCTTGCCTAGTTGCTCACACTCAATCATGGCTCGCTCGATCCGGCACCCACGCCCGCGTCGGCGTGTTCCCTTCAGAGTACCGGGTGGAGAAGCAGTCAGCAACACAAGGAGGAGCGCTGGATGCTCCTTGCCGTTGTGGAGGCGTACTTGTGTTCAGGAGCCCGCGCCTGGAGGCCTTATCTTTAACCACAAATTAGGCTGGCGGGAGCCTGCGGGCGTAGTCCAGAGGAATGCACGGGAAAGGAGAAGCCAGGGACTGCGGTCCCCTGGTAGGGACGAGGGCGACTGCGGTCGCGGGGGGGAGGACTGCCGCTCGCTCAGGTCTCGCCGCCTCTGTTACCTCGTCCGGTGATACCCCACCCGGCCGCAGCCGTCCGTCCCTACCTTGCGACCACAGTCGTAGGTCCCATATGCTACGTGCCGGACGCATGTGGGCGTTTAGCCGGTGCAAACGTAGTGATACACCGTCTTGCCCTGTACGATGGTGGTCGTATAGGTGTAGCTTCCAGAACAACCACTGGGATTGCCGGCAGTCGTCTTACCCGGCGTGGTCGATGCCGCCGGTGTCGCGCCCGGTTCGGCCGGCTGGGCCGAAAAGTCATCTTGCGAGGGCTGATCAAAGGTACGGGGCACCGAGCCGGCCGCGAAAATATCGGTGACTCCATTGCCGCCGGTCGCCAGGCCGGGCAGCCCGCCGGGCGGCGAATAGACCGAGACCGTAGCCGTGATAATGCCGGGCGGCTGAATAAAGTTCTCCACCGGCATATTCTGCAGCATAGTGGACATATAGGCATGCCAGATTGGCGCGGCGCCGGTTATGCCGGTCGTACCCTGCATCGCGGTATCGTTGGGGTTCCCCACCCAGACGCCGGTGACCAGGTTCGGTGTATAGCCCATGGTGAGATTATCCTTGAAGTCGTTGGTCGTACCGGTCTTGCTGGCCACCTGACGATAGGGGAGACCGAGCAAACTAAAGGCGGCATCGCCGAAGGCGGGAACCTTGGCGGCCGTATCGGCCAGGATATTCGTGATCAGATAGGCATCCTGCGCCGGAATGACCTGCACACCCTTGGGCGCTTTGTATTGCCAGAGGAGCGTCTTGCTGTTGTCGGGGTTCCGCCGGTAAATGGCGAGGATAGGCATATAGGGGCGATAGACGCCGCCGTTGGCGAAGGTCGTATAGCCGTTGACCTCGTCAATCAGCCGACCCTCGTCGGCGCCCAGGGCAAACGAAAGACCGAGCTTGTGGGGATCCTGTGTTTGCAGATGATAGCCCATGGCATTGGCCACCTTGAGCACCTTGGCAATGCCGTTTGGCCCGAGCGAATACAGGGTTTTAACGGCGGGAATGTTATACGAATTGGCCAGCGCCTTCCGAATGGTCACCATGCCGTGGTACGACTGGTCATAGTTATGCGGCTCGTAGAAGCCGCCCGGCTCCCCCGAATCGGGGAACCTCACAAAGGAATCGCTGATCGATTGGCCGGGGAAGTGGCCGTTCATGAACGATGTCACATACATGAAGGGCTTGAATGAGGAGCCCGGCTGGCGGTAATCCCAGGCCATGTCGCACTGAGGACACTCGATATTGGCGTTATACCCGATGCCGCCCACGTAGGCACGGATCTCCCCGCTCTTGGGGTCGATGGAAACCAGGGCGCCGTCCGTCACGTTCAAAGAGCCGAGGGTAGCTACCTGCGAGGTGACGATATCCTGCGCCGTCTGCTGGGCGACCGGATCGAGCGTGGTCTTGAAGATGAAACCGCGGTAGATATCGTCCGGCTGCTGGAGATCGGGGATCCCGAACTGGGCCAGATTCTTGGGGTCGCTCAGATAGTCCTTGACCAGCCAGTTGACGAAGTACGACTCGATGGTATCGTTCGCATTGTTCTGGATCAGGCTCTTGAAAGCATAGTGAAGTACCTCGGCCTCCGCCGCGTCGTGCTGGGCCTTGGTAATGTCGTGCTGGGTCAGCATGAAATCCAGCACCTGATGTTGCCGATCTTGGGCAAAATCCGGGTGGCTGGCCGGGTTATAATCGGTTGGGGCCTGAGGAATACCGGCCAGGAGAGCGGACTGCGCCAGGTCGAGCTGAGATACGGATTTATCGAAGTAATACCGGGCGGCGGCCTCGATCCCATAGATCGTCCCGCCATAGGGCGCCGCGTTCAGATACATTTCGAGGATCGCTTCTTTCCGGCAGCGCGGATCGCAGTCCTTGATCTGTTGGGTGGCGCCGATCGCGATCATCCACTCTTTGATCTTTTCCTGGATACCGCTGGTGTCGAGCGACCGCGGCGTATTGATCGATGAGCCAAAGACCGCCATCTTGACCAACTGCTGAGTGATCGTAGAGGCGCCCTGGATGCCGGAGGAGCCGTTGGTGAGGTCGTGCTTACCTGCTTCAAGGATGCGGACCGGATCAATGCCGAGGTCGGTCCAGAATGTGCGATTCTCGGTATCGATCGTGGCGTTGATCAGGTTCTTGGGCACACTCTTGAGCGGGACGATCACCCGTACTCCGAGCTTGGGGTTGGCCAGATCCTGCAACGTGTAGCCGTCGCGATCCTCGACCGTGGAAATCTGAAAGGGTTGCTGCTCGAATGAGGCCAGGGCCTGAAGCCCGTCGGGCACCACGGATTGGTAGTATCGATAGACGCCGATGCAGCCTGCCACGACGACGCACACCAGCACGAGGAACGTGGTAAACAGGGTAAAGGCGCCCGATAGCACAATCACCAGGGGAGCGCGCGCCGGGGGCTTCTTTACCCGTTTGGAGGCTCGACTGATCGCGGTGGTGCGTTTCATGGTGCTCCTGGGAACGGGACGCCGGCGCTCAGGCGTCGCAACGTGCCCAGTGTAGCATGCGCCTTTCTACGCGCCAACCACGGTTATCCCTTGCTTCTACCGGGTTGCCCCCTGCTTGGCGACGGGCGCCGCTCCTCCTCCGGATCGTCCGGCGTGGCGGCATCCCACTCAAATGCATCGAGCACGGGAAACAACTTTCAGAGGCATGAGCTGCCAGTAGGTTCGGCGATGCCGCGCGAATGACGGTTCGGGTACGACAGGCTCAGTCCTGCTCCTTCTGAAACCAGGCCACGGTGCGGCGCAGCCCCTCGTCGAACGAGACTTCGGGCCGCCAGCCCAGCCGTTCGGCGGCCCGGGCCGCGTTGAAGCGGTTGGCACGGGGGTCGCCGGGACGGCGCGGCCGGTGATCGATCGGCGCATCGAAGCCGGTAAGCGCGACCAGGCCCCGGTAGAGGTCGTTTACCGAGGTTTCCACGCCGGTGCCGATGCATAGCCGCTCCTGATCGGCCGTTTCCAGGGCCAGCAGGTTGGCCCGAGCCACGTCGCCCACGTACACATAGTCCCGCGTTTGATCGCCATCCCAGTAGATGATCACTTCTTGCTTGGCCAGGAAGCGTTTGGTGAAGATGGCGACCACGCCCGCCTCCCCATTGGGATCCTGGCGCGGTCCGTAGACATTGCCGTAGCGGAGGGCCGTGTAGGCAAGGCCGCGCTCATTATGCCAGAAGTGGAGATAATGCTCGCTCGCCAGCTTGGTGGTGCCATAGGGCGAGTCGGGACGCTGCCGGGTGTCTTCGTCAATCGGCAGGCGGTCTACGGTGCCGTAAGTGGCCGCCGAGGACGCGAAGATGATTTTTCGCGTACCGGCAGCCTGGGCGGCGCCCAGCAGGTTGATCAAGCCGAGTACATTGACATCGGCATCGTAGGCCGGATCATCGGTGGAGAACTTGACGCTGTGCTGGGCGGCGTGGTGGCTGATCACCTCCGGCTTCTCACGAGCAATGACGTCCCGTAAATCGGGCGAACGCACGTCTACCTCATAGAAACGGGCCTTTGGCGAGACGTTCTCCCGTTTGCCGCCCCCATGGCTCCAGAGGCTGTCGACCACCGCTACATCGTGACCCGCCGCCACGAAAGTATCCACCACGTGTGAGCCAATAAAGCCGGCGCCGCCGGTGACCAGAATACGCATCTATTCCTCCCCAACATTTCTGCCGTCGCTTCATGATCGAGCCGGCGACATCCACCGGCCGCTTACTCTACCGGAGCGTGCGGTACGGCGGTTCGCTCGAAAGCACGATACTCTTCCAGTGTCATCCGGGCCGGTCGTGATTCGGCAACCATGGGCGTTCTCCTAGGTCGTGGCGCTTGCCGGCCATTCCGGGCTGGGCGCGCCCAGCCGCCAGATGTCGGGGCGGCCGGCGCCGCGCGTGGCGCTGGTCGTATCGATCAGGAGCCGTGCTTCCCGCACCACGAGGTCCAGATCGATCGCCCGATGGGGCGTGATCACGACCACGGCTCCGCCTGCGCGTAGCGACTCGACGGTGAGCGGCTGCGATTCGAGGACGATCTCGCTCCTCCGGCCAAAGAGCGTACCCGCCACCTCGAAGACGGGAACATGAGGATCATGATATGCCACCTCGGCGCCCTTGGCGCGGAGCAGTTCGATCACTCGGCGCGCCGGTGAGTTTCGTGCATCATCGACATTCTTCTTAAACGCTACGCCAAGCACCAATACGCGGGCATTGCGGGTCGATTGACCAGCCGCGTCGAGGGCGCGCGAGACCAGATCGACGGTGTGGAAGGGCATGTTGTCGTTGATCTCCGCCGAAAGCTCCACGAACCGGGTATAGAAATCAAACTCGCGCGCCTTCCAGCTCAGGTAGAAGGGATCGACTGGGATGCAGTGTCCACCCACCCCCGCCCCGGGATAGAACGGCATGAAGCCGAACGGCTTGGTGGAGGCGGCCTCGATCACCTCCCAGATATCGATCCCCATCCGCTCGGCCAGCAGGGCCAGTTCATTGACCAGCGCGATATTCACGCTGCGGAAGGTGTTCTCCAGCAGCTTGGCCATCTCGGCGGCGCGTGGCGAGGAGACACGGTGTACCTTGCCGGGAGCCACCGCCTCGAAGAGCAGCTTCGCCACTTCGCCGGCCCGCGGCCCCGCCCCACCCACCACCTTGGGCACGGTGCCGATATCGTAATGGGTATCGCCCGGATCGATCCGTTCGGGTGAGAAGGCGAGTAAGAAATCCCGCTCATGCGCCAACCCGCTCGTGTGCTCCAGAATGGGCAGCACCAACTCTTCGGTAGTGCCGGGGTAGGTCGTGCTTTCGAGGACAATGAGCTGTCCTGGACGGAGGCAGGCGGCGATGGTCTCGGCGGCGCGGGTAATATAGCTGACATCGGGCACCTTGAGGGCCGTGTACGGAGTCGGGACGCAAATGAAGATGGCATCGGGGCTTTCGGCCAGGCTTTCGTAGCGGGTAGTCACGGTGAGCCGACCGGCGTGGATCAGGGCGGCGACCCGTTCATGGGCAACGTCGGCGATATAGCTTCGACCGGCCGCCAGCACCTCGACCCTTGCGGTATCGAGATCGACGCCGGACACAAGGTATCCTGCCTCCGCGAACTCCGTCGCCAGCGGCAGCCCCACGTAGCCCAGGCCGATCACGCACACACGGGCCGTATGTTCTCGGATCTTTGTTTCCAGGTCCATGGCGCTAAGGATGCCGGCTGGGAGTGCTTTGGGGCAAGCAGCCCATCATGCTGCTGATCGATGTACCACGCGCTAGCCGGTCCTTTCTCTTGCAATAGCCCAAAGGGTGGATAGCCAAAGGGGGCCGGATATGGTTCTCTGGGCATACATAGTCGGGGCTATAGCTGTTGCCTGCCTTGTTTATTCGGGCAGGCGGGTGACCGACCGGCTATGTGCCCGCATGGCAATATCCATGCTTGAAAA
>JAICHN010000036.1 GCA_025924845.1 Chloroflexota bacterium
CCGCTATGCTGGTGATAGATCATCACACTGTTGAGGACCGAGGCCCAGTAACCTGGGGCGCCGAGCGCGGGTGCCACTTTGGGATCGAGTTCGCTCACGTCATCAGGGACGTTCAGCCAGATTCCCTCCCCTCTCAGAGTTGCCGGGAAAAAAGCGCAATCTCCGTCCCAGACTGCCGCCTGAGCTAACCCGGCGACGAGGCGCTTGATGTAGCCTTCGATGCGACTTTCCCCGCTTTCCAGCCACCACGACAGGAGGCCGAACAGCACGCGGCCCTGGCAAAACAGATCCGCGCCTCCTCGGGAGCCAAACTCAGGCGCTTCCGCGTTGTAGAATAGCCCGTCGCGCGGGTTGGCCCGCGTAAGAAGGAAGGACCGCAGCGTCTGCTCGACCGCTTCAAACTGCTGCGCGCCGGTCATCAGCCGACCAAGCAGCAGCCCATCGACCCAGCGTCCGCTCATGTCGCAATAGTCCCAACTCTGATGTTCCAGACGGGGCGGATCGGTCTTCAGGTTAAGCCAGAAATAGGGCTGACCGCCTCGGTTATGGTCGACACGGGCGGCGATCGCGCTCATGGCGCTCATCGCCGCCTCCTGCCAGAAATAGGTCGCTGGTCTATCCATCATCACGGCTCCCCGCAGCGGCTAAAGAGATGGTATCGCCGGAGCGGCGGAGGGCGCCGGAATCGCCGGGCCTAGATCCGTGCGCCGCGTGTAGAGTGGCAGGTAGCGGCCGGGCGGTTCAACACGCAGCAGCGTTTCACCGCGCCAATACCCAGTGCATGAATCGCTACGTTCAGCCGAACCGACTTGATACGTTGCCACGCGCTCGACAAGGGGATAGGAGACGGTCACCGACTCGCCGCCGCGGACATTAAAGCGTACGTAGCCCTCGCGCGCTTGCAGGTCGCGCGCGGCGTCATCCCGATCAGCCGGCGCCACGCGGGCCATGCTCGTGCCTTCGGGTAAGCGCACGGCTACCTCACCTGTCTGCCGCGCATCAATGGTCAGGCGGCCTGTGGTGGGCTCATGGCTCAGCACCCGCAGCGCCGCGGTCTCAACACTGAATCGCAGATGTATTGTGTACAGCGCATGCCCGTCACTCTCGACCGTCTCATGAACCGCGTTGCTCCACAGGTCATAGAGGCCGCGCAAGCCCGCCGCGTTGCAGCACTGCATCAATGCGGTGGCATCCAGGTGAAAGGCGTCGTTCAGTGCCGGCCGCGACGCGAAGCCGCCAAGCTGCCGTGCCGCCACGTTGTCCGTAGTCGAGTCGCGGTCGTTGTTCGGCGCAGGGGTAGCGTCAGCCGGCATTCTATCTAGAGCGGCTTGTAGGTCGTCCAAGGAGAGAAACTGGCTCTCTAGCAGCGCGTTACGCCCATAGCGCTCCGCATCGGCATAGTATCGCTTGTCGACACCGCCTCCCAGCAGCAGCGCGATCTCAACCATATCGGTCGTACAGCACACTTCGCCGTGACGCTGGCCGATCCCCTCGGGAAACCAGCCAAAGTCGGTGCCCCAGGTCCTGGCGTGTTCGTACCGCCAGCGTGCCCAGTTCACCAGATCCTGTTCGTCCAGCATCAGCCCCAGCTTCAAGACGCATAGAATAAAATTGGACCGCGTATGGAAATGCGTCTCAAGCAGATCGCTGCCGGGAACAAACCGCCCCTCGGCATCGTAGCCCTGCGTGTAGGCGAGTGCAAAGCGGATCAACCCCTCCGCCAGCTCAAGGGCGGGCGCGTAGCCGGTTACTTCATATAGCCGAAGTGCCGGGATGGCAGCGGCCGCGTTGTATTCCTCAATGCAGATGCGAAGGTTGGGCTCGCTGAAGCCCCAGCCATCCCGGCGATAGTATCCCTCCGGGAGTAGAAGTCCTTCCTCGCGCCGTATCGATACGCGCAGCATGCCATCGACCAGCCGTCGTGCCCGGTCAAGATACTCCTCGTCCCTTGTATGCAAGTAGCGGCTGAGCAGGCCCATCAAGGTGCCGCGCTGCGCCCAGCTTATCTCCGCGACCTCCTGCCCTGGCTGCCAGTTTACGAGAAGACGATCCGCGCACCACGGTGCGGCCCACGGCTCGGCAGGCAGCCACGATAGTCCATCCTCGCCAAGAAACCGGAGCATCCACGCTTCGATCTGGGCCTCGTCCCGGTCGCCGACGGCAGCGGGCGATCCGGCGCGGACCATGGTCCGCGCCAGGGTTAGGGCATCAATGTGCCGCCCGCAACCGTCGCCGCAATCCCACAAACCGTGAAAGGCGCGCACCGGTTGCGCGCGCCAGTTGGCCAGAAAATACATCAGGCCCTCGCGCTCAGGGTCGAGCAACCCGGTGAGCGCCCGGGAGGCGAGCGCGGCACGCGACTGTAGGTCGAATGGGTGGATGTTGGCGGGCATGGGCATAGCTATCTCCTCAATAATCCACGGCGCCGGCCGGTCATGTCACTTGTAGAGACGCCGCCACGGCCAAGCATCGCTGCCAGTGACTATCGGTTTAAGATGCGCGGGTAACGACTCCGCGAAGGCCGTGCCGATCTCATTGCCGGGCCACTCGCGCATCATAGGGGGCGTATACCCTGTGATCAGAATGACGCGTTCCTTGTCACTGCGAATGGCTGTCGTGCTATGCACCAGAGACTCGGAGAAGAGCAGCACTGAACCAGCGTTTGCCTCTACTTGATGAATCAGGCTCTCATCGCCGGCTAACGCAGCGTCGATGATCTCTTGTTGTGGCCAGGACAGGCGGTGGCTGCCGGGAATAACGGCCGTGCCGCCGTCGTCAGGGCCAACGTCCGTCAAGAAGGCGATGGTCTTGACAAACAGACTGTGGAAGTGGTTGTTCTCGATGTAGGTCCCCCAGCCGTGTTGCGTTCCAGTGTGGAAGCCGGTGGCCACGGAATGGCGCGTGCCCCAGTCTGCCGGCTGCATGCGTGCGTCTCGACGGTTAATAACAGCCTCAGTCTCTTCGACGCGCACACTTCCGCCGACGACCTCCTCAACTGCGGGAATCAGCCCTGGGTGTACGACAAAGTCCAGAAGCGCCGGATCATACTCCAGAAGGTGTCCGACGTGAAATATGTAGTCATCGCGCTTATTGACGTAGACGCGGTGTGCCGCAAGGTCAGGTTCAGCCTTGAGCCGGTACAGAGCGTCTTTCATCGCCGCCACCTCATCCGGCGTCAGCACACTCTCCAGTACGACATAGCCGTAGACATCGAAGTGCAGTCGCTGTGACGGTGTGAGGCGCGGCGCGTTCGCTCCCTCCTTGGTGCTTTGGACCATCTTCTCGATCACTGACACTGCCCTCCCCAGAATGACATACTCCGCGTGCTGCCGCAGGGCCTTAGGAATGGGTGGATCCACGTGGGCGCCGGTTTCTCACTTGCTTGGGCCACGCGGTGCGCCGGCAACGAACATGCGTGGCGGATCTGGAGGCCGGCACTCCGGCATACTTCGAGGCTGTCACGCGCCGCGTACGGCCACCGATTGCAGGTGTGCGTGCGGCGGCTCAGGGCCGCAATCGATGAGCACGTCCTTGCCGACCTGATTGTGTCTGTACAGGGCCGCCAGTTCCCGGGGTGTATCCGCCGCGTGCGTACTCAGGAGAATTTCTTGGTGGATTCGCGCGATGAACGGCAGCGCCTGCGATTGGCGGTCGGTCACGGTCAGGTTCGCATAGGCGATGTCGCTGCCGGCTTCCCAGGCGCAGCGCGGGAATCGATGGTCGGCTACACTGCGCGGCGTTGGCCCGCCTACGTAGGGCCGGCCATTATTGCCGATCGTTACGAGACCTTCTCGATCGAGTTGGCGCAGCGCCGCAATCACTAGGGCGCGACTCACGCCCAACTCGGTGGCAATGCGTTCGGGAATAAGGTGTTCACCGGAAACAAAGCCGCGGCTTAAGATAGCTCGGCGCAAGATTTCGGCCACACCTAGGGCCTGATCCGCTGCTTTAGTCGGATGATGTAGGGTGCTCGACTGGTTACGCTCACTCACCGGGCGCCGCCAAAGTACACGGATCGTATCTCCTGGACAATGCCGCATCCCGATCGCTACACTGCACTCCAGATTGCAAATAGTTTACAGTCAATTGGATACGGTAGCAGTCCCGGTTCCGCTCGTCAAGACAAGAGAACTCCTGGCCACAAGAACGGGCAGGATACTAGTACGGGCCGCGGATAGGCCATTCAGTACTGGGGCGGGGACGCGGCTCTCCAGGGGACGCGGCTCTTCAAAGGGTCCGACAGAAACCATGCGGCAGCCGGCCTGTACAGGCAGACGGATGGTCGGCTGACCTCTATAAGCGAGAAGGAAAGGAGCGACAAGCGACCGGGAACGGGCTAGAAAGCTACTCGTGATCGCAAACGTCACAGCGCAGCATGGCGGCTGTTAAGGAGAGGCAGAACATGTCAGTTCGCACCCCATTGACTGTCTTATGGATCATCCTGCTGATTGTTCCCTTGACCCTGAGGGGCTCGAGTCAAAGAGTGGTCGCCAAATCGGCGCTCTCAGGATCAATCTCGGTCTACCAGTTTACTGAGGGCACGGCTATCGATCACACGTTCCAGGCCATGGCAAAGACTTTCGAGCAAGAGTATCCCGGAACCCAGGTAAATCTCACTATTCTCCCGTACAGCCAGTACGCCACGAAGGTAGCGCTGCTGGAGGCGAGCAACTCGGCGCCCGATATTTTCTGGGCAACTGGAGATGTCCTGCGCTTCGTCAGTGAGGGCAAGATAATCCCGCTGGACAACTACATCTTGAAAGATCCCATCCTGGGAAGTCGTACTAAGACGCGCTTCTGGGCGAATGCGATGACCATGTTCGACGGCAAGCATATTTGGGCTGCCCAGAACGGAGCGTTGTGCAGCATGCAGCTGTACTACAATCGGGACCTGTTTGACAAGGCACACGTGGCCTATCCTACCAACGACTGGACCTGGGACGACTTCCTCGCGGCAGCCAAGAAACTGACTATTCATCAGGGTGGAGACACTGTACAGTGGGGCGCGGATTGGGGCTACCTTCCTGGTTGGGATGGCGGCTGGGAGTCGATGGCCGCGTCCAATGGCGCTAAGAAGATCTTTGATCGCGTGTTTGACCCGCGGCAGATGAATCTGAATCAACCGGGGGTAATCAAGGCGTGGCAGTTCATGCAGGACATGGTCTATAAGTACAAGGTGGCGCCTACCCCCGCTGTTTCCTCGGCCCTCTCACAGCAGGGCGCCGGCGATTTCCAGTCGGGCAAGATTGCCATGGTCACGGACGGCTGCTGGCAACTGCCCGCCTACAAACAAGCCATCAAGCATCTGGGCATGGCCCTGTTGCCCAAGGGCACGGCAGGCCGTACGCAACCGGTCTGGTACGCCGGCGAACTCGTGATTTCCGCAGCCAGCAAAAACAAAGATCTGGCATGGGCGTGGGCCCGCTGGCTGGCGGTAGATCCAAAGGCAAATGCGATGGCGGCCGGCAACGGCCAGAACTGTGGCGCGCCGATCGTCAAAGCCTTTGACAGCCTGTACAGTGCGGCCTGGAAGGGTATTCCAGGGGGTGAGGCGTGCGTGACGTCCCTCCAGAACGGTAAGTTCTTTGGCTGGAGTAGCCCACAGGGGGATGAGATCAATAACACGATCATTACACCGGAATGGGACAAGTTCAAGAGGGACAAGGTCACGGCCGCCCAGATGGCCGCGGACCTCGACAAGTCGATCAACGCGGCACTGAAGGCCGGTCACTCATAGCATGTCATGCCGGTGGGGCTCCCCGTTTCCTTCCGGATGGCAGGGCGCCCTCACTCACCTTTCAACCGACGCGTCACGGGGAAAATACCTGAGCCGCTCGGTCGCGCTTGCCAGGGACCTGCCGATGCCGCGCCTGACTGCATCGGCAGGTCCGGATGACGACCTTCGACCGGTACAATAACGGCCATGAGCGGGGTGTGCGCCCTTGGAATCTTGACGTCCCATTCCGGTCATCGCCGACGGACGATGCTTGCCTGATTGCTCATCACCATGCATAGGGGGCCGCGAAACCGCCGCCACACGTCGCCTGGATCAGGCGAGACCCTGTGGAACCCATCGCAAAAGGGAAAGGCAGGATGCGATCTTCCCAACCAGCCGTTCAGCGACGGCACTCCCGGCCCACACTCAAATGGCGGCTGTCGTTGCGTCGTCGTGAGGCGGTAGCTGCATACATCCTCATCGCCCCAGCGGTGTTTGGCTTCATTGTATTCTTAGCCGGTCCTATCGCGGCGTCGCTCGTCATCAGCCTGACCAATTACGACATCATATCGTCGCCCCACTGGATCGGTTTCGGCAACTATATCGCCTTGACCCACGATGATTTGTTCTGGCAGTCGTTGAACGTCACAATCAAAGCGGCCCTGATCAGCCTGCCAATCGGGCTGACTCTGTCTCTTGGTCTGGCCATGCTGCTCAATCAGCCTATCAAGGGCCTCGCCTTCTGGCGCACCGTGTACTACCTACCATCGGTGCTGTCGGGTGCAGCGGTGGCCGTGCTCTGGCTGTGGCTGCTCAATCCTGAGTTCGGGATACTCAACGTGATCCTGCGCCACATGGGACTTCCGGCACCCGATTGGCTAGGCGACACCACGACGGCCCTGCCGTCCCTGATCGTGGTTAGCCTATGGGGCATTGGCGGCACCACCATTATCTACCTGGCCGGCCTGCAGGGCATTCCCACCGAGTTATATGAGGCCGCGCAGATTGACGGCGCCGGTGCATGGCAACGATTCTACCGCGTCACCTTGCCCATGCTGAGCCCGGTGATCCTCTTCAATCTCATTCTGGCCCTGATCAATCAGTTCCAGTGGTTCACCGAACCGTTTGTCATGACGCAGGGTGGGCCTGAGAACACCACCCTGACGTTCATGCTGTACCTGTATCAGAATGCTTTTACCTACTTCAAGATGGGATACGCCTCGGCCATGGCCTGGGTGTTTTTTGTGTTGGTGCTGGTGCTAACCGCATTGGTGTTTCGCTCAAGCCCGATGTGGGTCCACTATGAAGGGGAGAGGGGACAATGATCGAGGGCGCTCGCGCTCCCGCTGCCTCATCCCAGCCGGCGCCGGTCTCGCAGCCCGCGTGGTACCACAATCGCCGCGTCCGCGCGGCGACCTGGAGGGTCTTTTTGTACCTGATCATAGGCACGGGGGCGGTGGTCTTCGCGTTCCCCTTCTTCTGGCAGGTGACCACCTCGCTCAAGTCACCCTCACAATTATATGCCTGGCCTCCTGACTGGCTCCCCTGGCCGCTGCATCCTGAGAATTACGCTGAGGTGGCGGACGCTGTAAGCCTGTGGCTCTACATCAAGAACTCTCTTACGATCGTGGTCAGCGTTATTGTGGGGACGGAAATCTCATGCACCATGGCCGCCTATGCCTTTGCCAGGCTGCGCTTTCGGGGTCGAAATGTGATCTTTCTGGTTCTGATTTCCTCCTTGATCATCCCGGGTGCCGCCACGACGGTGCCACAATTCCTGCTGTTCCAGAAGATCGGCTGGTACAACACGTTCTACCCGTTGATCGTGCCGTCGTTCTTTGGTAATGCTTTCTTCATCTTTCTGCTACGGCAGTTCTTTCTGACGATCCCGCCGGAACTAGAGGCCGCGGCGCGGGTCGACGGCTGCAGCTTCCTCTCTTCATTCGTCCGAATCATGCTGCCCATCTCCAAGCCGGCCCTGGCAGTCGTTGCCGTCTTCACGTTCGTGTGGACCTGGAACGACTTCTTCACACCCCTAGTGTACCTGTCAGATCAGCAGCTCTATACGCTGCCGCTGGGGCTGGTGTTCTTTGAGGGGAGCCCGCATTCGACCGTCCAGACGCAGCTGCTCATGGGCATGTCCCTCATCGTCACTGCTCCCTGCATTCTGGCCTACTTCTTCGCGCAGCGCGCTTTCATCCAAGGCATTGTGATAACCGGCGTAAAAGGCTAAAGATTCGTCAGTGCGCGGACGATTAGAGCATCAATTGCCACGTCTTTCCTACCAGATCTTGCTCCAAAGTCGTTGTAGGGCTCCCTCTCGATCGGGACAAAGCGTGTCGGTCGGCGAGCGCCGCTGCTCCCGGGTCAGAAGTCGTTGTAGGGCTCCCTCTCGATCGGGACAAAGCCCGCTTTCCGGTAGATGTGCCGAGCCACCGCTAGGACACTGTTGGTCCAGGACACCGGCTTCGATCAAGTATTATCTTGACTTTGGCGAGTATTTACCGTGCGTACGGTCTGTTCCGGGCCAATGCGCCCCGGCCCCTGTTATACTCACTCCGTAACATCTACGCGCCCACGCGGAACGGATTATCGGGCCTGGTGCTGGACCCGCCCCACCACACCTCCCCGGAACGGAGGTATATATGCGCTATCGTGAACTTGGCAGCACGGGAATCACAGTCTCCGAAGTCGGCTTCGGCCTCTGGACGGTTGCCACCACCTGGTGGGAGGTGACCGATGAGGCGGTCGGCATCGCCCTTCTTCGACGAGCGTTCGACCTGGGGATTACCCTTTTCGATACGGCCGATACCTACGGCAACGGCTACGGCGAAACCTTGCTCGCCAAGGCGCTGCCCGGCGTGCGCGACCGCATGGTGATCGCCACGAAGGTGGGCTACGACTGGCAGGGCCACAGTGGTCCGCGCACCGGCGAGCGGGAATTACCCAAGGATGTGTCGCCCGCCTTCGTGCGGCGCGCCGTCGAGGGCAGCCTCCAGCGCTTGCAAACGGACTACATCGACAATTACCAGGTACACAACATTCGCATGTCCGAAGTGCAAAGCGATGATCTGTTCGCTGTCCTGGAGGATCTGGTAGTCGAGGGCAAGATTCGGAGCTATGGCGTGGCCCTTGGCCCCGCTATCGGCTGGCTGGACGAAGGACTGTTGGCGCTCCGCACCCGTAAGGTGCCCGTGCTGCACATGATCTACAACATACTGGAGCAGGAGCCGGGGCGCACCCTCCTCGATACTGGGGAGGCGCACGGCTGCGGCGCTCTGATCCGCGTGACGCATTCCAGCGGCCTTCTTGAAGGCCATTATGATGAGCACACCACGTTCGGCCCGAACGATCACCGTCGCCACCGGAAGCGCGAATGGCTGACCGAGGGATTGAAGAAGGTCGAGCAGCTTCGCTTCCTTGAGCGGCCGGACGGCCCGGGATCACGCACCTTGGGCCAGGCGGCTCTACAATGGTTGCTGGCCGATCCCCGCGTTTCCTCCACGCTGCCCAATATCTACAATATGGAGCAGCTGGAGGAGTTCGCCGCCGCGCCGGAGACGCCGGCCCTGACGAGCGAGGAATTGGCCCGAACGGCCGACCTGTACGAGCATGGCTTTTATCTTCCCGTAGAGGGAGCGGCCGTTGCCTCGTAACTTCGCGTTCGCCCAGGGCCGGGCCTGGCCGGCGGTTCGCACTGCCGCGCTGGACGAGAGAACCCGAAGGCGTAACGTCTGGCTGTTGATCAGCCTGGCTACCCTGGTGGTGGGGGTGGTAGTGGTCGGAGGGTTCTACTCAATTTACCTGGCCAAAAACACGCCCGCCGAGCCGCCTCTCCCGGCCGCACCAGCGCACGCGGTGCTGTTGTCGCACCTGAGCAAGACCGACATGCTGGACGGGAACTTCATCCTGGATTCGGCGCTCTATCGGGTCAACCAACCGCCTACAAAGGTGATCGCCTTCTATCGGTCGTTGCTGCGCAACCGCGCAAATCAAATCGGCACCTTCACGGATCCAGCTACCAGCATCCTTGGCTTCAACGCGCCGGACGCCCTTCAGCATATTCCGCCGGTCTTCCACATCGAAGGTGCCTCGGATGCCAATGCGGCCCAATACGTCTACACCGAATATTCGTTTGACGATCACGATGTAGGCATCGCCGTAGATACACGCTTTACCCACGGACCTACCCTTGTGTACGAGGAAATGTTGACCCAGCCCAGTGATGCCGGTTTCTGAGGGGCGGGGGATGGCGGGCCGGGGTAGCGATAGACTAGGACGACGTGCCGTGGATCATGCACCGGCAGGCGCTGGATACTTCCGCCGGGGTAGAGGCGCATCACATTCTCTATTGTGCTGATCTCGCGGTCCACGCTGATGAAGAGGAATGGCCCGGGCAGCGATTTCAACTCGCTGTGTACGCCTTTCTTGCTCCAGGCCGTGGCGCCGTGGATGCGCGGGGCCAGCAGTCGGATGGTCCAGTGTGCCAGGTAGAACTCGCGGTGATCGTAGAGCACTACGGGCGCGTCGGGGTTGGTGGTGCTTAGGTAGCGGCCGATATCGGTGATCAGCGTGACCGGTTTTGCGGCGGCGCCCGCGGGGTATTGGTCGAAGTAGGCGTTGGTGTTGAGCACGGCGGCGCCGACCAGTGACCCGGCGAGCGCCAGGGCGAGCAGCGGCTTGGCGTCACGCAGTCCTGTCTCGCCCGCCGCCGTAAGCAACGCCTCGGCCAGGCCGCCTAACACGAGGCAGGCCACGGGAAGCGCGGCCAGGAGGCGGGGGGTATCAGGTTGCTGCGTGGTGAGTACGCCGCCCAGCACAATGGTGATCACGGCCCACAGCACACATAGCAGCCACTGTGACTGCCGGATACGGGCGATGGCCACGGCCAGCGCCGCCGGTACGAGCGATGCACTGATCGGATCCAGCAGCGGCACGCCTGCGCCGTACTGGTCGCTGCGATCGCCGATGGACAGAAAACCGAGGATCACCCGCTGCAGCTGGCCTCCTAACATAGAGAGTCCGCTCAGATGCCCATAGTCCCTGGTTAGCGACGATCGTACGCCCGGCGTCTGGGCGAAAATCACTACGGCGTCGGTGCGCTGAGCGAAAGCGGCGGGATGAGCGATGTAGTAGGCGACAGAGGGGATCATCGAGGCTACGAGGCCAAGCGCCGTCCACAGAATGAGCCGGAGCCAGTTTCGCAGCAAACCGCGCTCCATGACCGCGCACAGCACGGCGTGAGCGAAGACCAGAGGAACGGCCAGGCGCGCCGCATAATACAACTGAAAGTCCACCCCAATCAGGATCCCGGTCAGTGCCGCGTAGGATCCTGAGTAGCGCTTGGTGGCGCGGGTGTAGCACAGAACGGTCCAGACCAGGGCGGCAATAGCCTGCATATAATGCACGCCGTCACGGCTGAAGTGAATGCTCGGGGCAAGCACGGTGAAGAGCAGAGCCGCAACGAAGCCGGCGCGGCGCGACCAGAGCTCCGAACCGAGAAACCACAGTCCGACCATGGCCAGCACCCCGGCAATCACCGCGCCCAGGCGCAACGCGGTCAGCCCTTCACCGAAGACGAGGAGCAAAGGGGCCTGGAGGGCCGGACCGAGCCAGGGCACGCTCCACCAGTTGGTGGTGGCAAACAAAGAAGGCATGGCGCCGTGAAAGGCGAGCCGCGTATACAGCCCCATCTGGGCTTCGTCCGAATGGACGAACGACGGCAAGTCGGCCAGATATGGCAGTCGCAACAGCAAGGCAAGTGCGATCAGGAGGATGAGCGCGCCCGCATCTATAGGGGTGGGGACATGCAGCTTCGGGCGTTCCAGGTACATCGCCTGGCCAAGCAACACCGCAAGTCCCAAAGCCCAGATGAGGGCTGCCGCCACGGGCCAGAGCCCCTGCATGGTGAGCACGGCGGCGGCCAGCGAGCAACCGATCGCTGCCGGTGCGAAAAGGTTAGGCGCTACGGTAGTGTTGATGCGTATGGCGGTACGGGGCGGTCGATCGCGCCGCCGGCTGTCGATGCTATAGATCAGGGCGGCGGCGCAGCCGACGGCAAGGCCGAGTACGGGGACGAGCGGTGAAGAGACCGCCGAGCCGTCTCGGCGCAGAGTGGCGACGAAAAGGCAGCCCAGGGCGAGGGGGAGCAATAGGGCAAGGAGGGCCAGTCCTTCATAGTGAACAAGGGTGCGGACCTGGCCCTGGGGTGCGGCCCGCCACGCCATGGCGCGTTGGGTGGATTGACGTCGCCCTGTGGTAATCATAGCGTGGTTCACTGTAGCAAACGAGTTCCACGGTGTCAGCCCTTATTGTGCATGACCCGCCGGCCTTTATTGCCGGGGTGGGTGTAAAAAAGGAAGGCCCTCTGCCTGTCGCGTGGGCGACGAGCAGAGGGCCGGGCCGGTCACGGCTGCTAACTACTGAGCGGACACTTCCTGCCGGACTGCGCGATGGCGCATCGCGGCGAGCACGCGAGCGGTGAGTTCACGAAGGTCGAAGGGCTTAGTGACATAATCGTCTGCCCCAAGGTTTAACCCCATCACCTTGCGCTTCGTTTCCGTGATCGCGGTGAGGAAGATGACCGGAATCTCGCGGGTCTCGGGGAAGTCCTGGAGAATGTTGCACACGTCGAATCCGCTGACGCCCGGCATCATCACATCCAGCAAAATCAGGTCCGGCTGTTCGGCACGTGCCATACTAATTGCCTGCATACCGGCACTTGCGGTAAGCACGCCAAACCCTTCCTGGGTCAGGTGTTCCTGGAGGAGCAAAAGGAGATCGGGTTCGTCGTCGACAACCAGAATGCGATGTGGTATGTGGGTCACAATGCTCTCTTTCGCGGTACGGAGGGGTCCGGCCGTTCTCGACTTCGTGCCTACTTTGCCAGGCAATCGTAGAACCACGGATGTATCGTGTCAATAGTACCCCTGCGCCGCTTAATCCTCCTCTGGGGCGTTGACCAGCCGCAGCAGCGGATTGTGGCCTACGCGCCGGCCCGCCTTCGCCATGTCCATCCACTGGCCGTCCAATTTGACCCGCACCACATCGGCCGTGAAGTCGTTATTGGTCCCACAGTGCGAGCAGTTGCTGAGGAGAGCGGTGCCCACACCGTAGATATCGACCGGCACCTTAAGTTTCTCAAAACGGCGGATTCGTTCCGGATCGAACCCTCCGCTCACCACGATCTTGACCTGGAGGCACCAAGCCCGTGCCCGCTCGACCCATTCGTCCGGCAGATCCCACGCTTGCCATGCTTCGTCAATCGCGTCACGGAGGTAATAGACGAGCCGCGGGGTGACTCCCAGGTCGAGCTGCGGATCACCGATCGGCGGGACGCTGACGTCGCGCAGGGCCGAACTGGTGTCGGCGCGCACGCCGTAGAGCACATAGCGGAGGGCCTGTTCCGGATTGCCGGCGTCCATCTCACGCCGATAGAGCTCGAACATGCGCCGCATCACCTCGCGCGTGTCACCGATGCAGTCGTTGTGAAAGTCGACCAGGGCGATGCGCGGCACCTCGGGTGGTCGGTGGCGCGCGAACTGAAGCATCGCCTCCGCCGTATCGCCCAAAAAAGCGGCGATGGCGGCGTGCGCGACCGTGCCGCCGCCAAGGGCGCCCCACCAAGAGCCTTGCTCATCGGTCGAGATAAAGAGACCGCTGTTGCCGCCCATTTCCTTGTTGTATGCCTTGACGGCCAGCGAGTAGGCGTAGCCGTGCAGAGCCTGCAGTTTGTAATGGGCGAAACGGGCCGGGAAGAACTGCACGTCCTTTCCCTTGGCGGCCGTTAACACTTCGTACACGTTGGTGGCTACCCGGCTCGCTTCCGAGAGCGCGCCCAGCGTGGGGGTCTCCAGTACCGCGAAGTCACGATAGCGCCCTTGCACGCGAATGACCGGGGCTACCTGGTCCGGTTCGCCTTGAAACGGCAGGATTACACCGTCCTGTACTGCTTCCACGCGCATCCGGTGGAAGGTATTGACAAAGTTTCCGGCAGCGTCATGGTAGCCGGTGTTTTCGCGCAGGATGGCCAGCGCCTCATCAACGCCAACGACCACGGTGTAGGGCTTACGTCGGGTGAACCATTGCATTTCCACTTCAATATCGCCCGTATGGATGATCGACGGGTCGATATCGCCCGGGGCGCCGGTCCCCTGGAAGGTATAGCCGGACGCCGAGAGATCGCCGAGCAGTTGGGCGATGTTCAGGAAATACTTATCGGAGTACCAGCCGCGCGGCAAACGCTGTGTGTCCAGCTTAAACACGGCGGAGGGCAGCCGCTGCCCATCAAACACGCTCATTGACCGCTCCTCTTAAAACATAGCCGCCCCGAGGCCGCGGCGAAAGTGCGCAAAGGCTACCCAAAATTAGCAGTCGTTTTGCCGTCCTGTCAAACCGGCATGGTAGAGCAAACCGGACGCTCGTGCCGCGTTATCGTTTGGGCGCTCTATTCGCGGCCCGTGGGTGCCCTTTATGCGCCGCCGTAGCCACCGTCCTCGGGCGCATATCCTGATTGACGGGCACGAAGACCATTGCTACGGTACGCTCGGCGCGCAAGCCCATAGCGCCGATCCTGAGCCGAACCGGCGATAGTTGGGCCGTAGTGATCGTGGAGGCGCCGTGCATCGTCCGCGGTGGTTGGTTACGGGAATCCTACTCTTGGGAGCGGCGGTCCTGCCGCCTGCCGCGGTACACGCACGGCCGACCGCTCGCGATCCGATCGCCTATTCCTTTATCTATCCGGTGGGGAATCCCGACGTGGCCCCTACCTGGAATCCCGACAACGGCAACGGTTACTTTATCACGCAAGGATTTAACGACTCGTGTGATCCCAGCCTGGGCCAGGGCTACTATATGTACGGCCTCTACTATTGCGGTCATACCGGGATCGACCTGGCTACCGAGACTGCGAGTAACATCGTCCATGCCGCGGCGGCGGGCGTGGTGACCGAGGCGCAGTACGACGGCGGCTATGGGGTAACGGTGCGCTTGCGCCATCTCCTTCCCAACGGCAGTGATGTGTACTCGCAGTATGAGCACATGCAATATGGGAGCCTGGAGGTGTACGTCGGAGAGTCGGTAAGCCAGGGTCAGGCGCTCGGCTTGGTCGGGTCGACGGGCTTTGCCACCGGAGCCCACTTGCATTTTGAGCTGAAGAATTTCGACGGAGGCGGTCCCGGCTATACGTTCGGCAACGCGACGGAGATTGCTCCCTTCTTCGACCCGCTGGCTTTTGTAGCGGCGCACTCCGTACAACCGTCGGTCCTGGTCACGGGTACGGGGCGAGCTATTCCGGAGTGGCCTGAAGAGGCGGATACCGTAATGACCCGGTTTCTTGCCAAGTATGCGCACTTCGTTGAGGTGAGCGACCCCAGCGGCCTCTATGTGCGATCGGGGCCGGGAAAAGGTAATAAGGCGCTGGGGGTGGCGTTGCAGGGGGCGCGGCTCGCCTACCTGTCCGCCAAAGGCGACTGGCTTAAGGTCGCCCTTCCTCAGGATGTCGTGGGGTGGGTCAACAAGGATTGGGTGAAGGGCTATCAGGGCTGGGGCACCCCGTGGCCGCCGAAGGGGCCGCTCGCCGTGGTCGATTCGGTGGGCTTGAACATTCACGCCAATCCGGGTGAGGGCAGCCCCGTGGTAGGGGTGGCTTTTGCCGGGGACATGGTCTCGGTGGGTTCGGTCACTGCTCATTGGACGGAGGTCCATACGCGGGTAGGGACGGTTGGCTGGGTCCTGAGTAAGTTTCTGGCGCAGCGCGGCGCCGCGAAGGCGGTCGGCGGCGGCGTGTCCATACGGGCGACGGCAGCGGTTTTAAACGTTCGCAGCGGTCCCGGTATGCAGTATCCGATCGTCGGCACGGTGTACAAGGGGACCGTCCTTCGCCTGGTAAAGGCCAGCCCGCACTGGGCGGCGGTGGTATTGCCCGGAGGCAGTACCGGTTGGGTGGCTCGTCCTTACACCACCTTCTGGACGAAGAAGAAGTCAACCACCGCCGGCCGGCCCAAGACGCCCGCCCCCCACACGGTAGTGCTTCGTACCGCCGCGGCAGGGGTCAGCGTGCGTAATGGCCCCAGCGGAAAGCACAGGGTGATCGCGCGTCTCGCCAAATCGACGCGGGTGCGAGTGCTCGGTCTCACCCCGCATTGGGCCCATGTCGCGCTGCCCGCCACACGGATCGACGGATGGGTGCTTCGCAGGCGGCTGAAGTGAACTCGCTCCAAGGTTAGCTAAAGATGCATCAGCTATACTGGGGACGAGGCCCGGGAAGCGGTCCTCGGGAGGTAGGTGCGATGCAAAATCGTTTCAGGGCGCGCCGCGGGTCCCGCGGAGTCGTCCTGCTTGTACTGCTGTTGCTCTGTGTCATGTTCTCCGGCGCCGGGCCCCGGGCCTCCACCGCCAGGGCGGCGGGAGCGACGCTGATCGCCGCGCCGTCCACGGTAACAGCGGGCGGAGCAACGGTAATTAGCGGCAGCGGATTCTTGCCGAACGAGCAGATCCAGGTATTTTTTGACGGGGTGCTGAAGGGGACGGTGCGGGTGTTGCCCACCGGCGCCTTCGGCACGCTGTTGCTGACCGTTCCGGCCGGCACCACGCCGGGTGCCCATACCGTGCAAGCGGTGGGTACATCAAGCAGGCTGTCCGCCGTCGCGGTGATCACGGTGCTCGGGGTTGCACCCGCGTTTGCCGCCCAGTTGTCGCTCAGCCCGTCGACCGTGACGGCCGGTGGTAAGGTCGTGATTGGGGGGAGCGGCTTCGTCCCCGGCGAAACCGTGCTGTTGCGCTTGAACGGTACTCTCGTCGCGAGCATGGTGGCGGACGGGAGCGGCACGTTCGGCGGTTACGTGCTTACCTTGCCTGCCGGCACCGCTCCGGGAGCATATAGCGTAACCGCGGCCGGCGCCACCAGCAACGCCCAAGCGTCGGCCGCCCTGACCGTCATCGCTACCGCACCCTCGGCCACGGCGGCACTATCGCTCAATCCGCGGGCGGCGCTCAGAGGTTCGCGAGTCGAGGCATCCGGGGTCGGGTTTGTGCCGGGCGAGTTAGTGCTGATTACGGTAAACAGCGCCGTGGTTGCCTCCGCCACGGCCGATGCGGGCGGCGCCTTTGTCAGGGCGGGCTTCGCCGTACCTGCCGCCTTGGGCAAGGGCCCTGCCGCTGTGCTCGCCTTTGGCTCGACCAGCCGCCGTTCGGCGGCTGCCGTGCTCACCGTGCTCGCGGTGCCGACGTCCGCTCCGGCCCGCCTGGCCGTTTCACCGGCCGAAACCGTCCCCTCGGGCAGGGTCACCCTGTCAGGCAGTGGATTCAAAGCCCATGAAATCATCCTGGTGAGGATTGACGGCGCGTTCGCCTTCAGCAAGACCGCCGATGCCGGCGGTGCCTTCCGCATCGGCTACACCGCCAGTCTGGGCTACGGGACGCACACGCTGGCGGCGGAGGGGGCTTCCAGCGAACGGAAGGCAACGGCTACCCTGGTGATTGGGCGTCCGGCGCAAGCGGGAATGCACCTGATACCGAATCGGACCCATCGCGGTGAGGTCATTCGAGTAGCGGGGATTAATTTTCTGCCCGGAGAAACCGTGCTGATGCGGTTCCGGGGCGCGATCGTGCAATCGGCAACCGCGTCGAGCGAGGGTGTGATCAACGCCTCGTTTACCATTCCGGGTAGGACGCCCCTCGGCGTATCGGAAGTAACCCTGCAGGGGGCGCGAAGCGGCAGGACCGCACAGGCGCCGATTGGGATCTTGCGCGCTCCTGCCGGCCGAGCCGGCATTCGTCTCTCGACGACCAAGCCGCGGCGTGGCGCCACCATCATGGTGTCGGGCCACGGCTTCCAGGCCGGGGAGGTCGTGCTGATCCGCTTCCGAGGAAAGCTCGTGCAGTCTGCTCGGGCCGACGGCAAGGGCAGTTTTGCCCGAGCGCCTTTCGTGGTTGGCGTCCATGTGCCGGTCGGCAGTTCCACGGTCGAGGCCACGGGGTCTAACAGCGGTCGCGACGCTCGGATGAAGGTGAAGGTTTCGGCGAGTGCAGGCGCGAAGCCCACGGCTACGCTCGGGATCAAGGTCTCTCCCACCTCGCTCAAGTTCGGGACGCGGGTGATGGTGACCGGCCACGGCTTTCAGGGAGGCGAGTTTGTCGTGATTAGGCTCCGCGGCGTGATCGTACAGGCGGTTCAGGCGGATACTCGCGGCAACTTCCGCACCTCCTTTGCCGTGCCGAGCCGGCTCAAGAAGGGCGCCGCCACGCTTGAGGTATCAGGGGCGCGGACCAACCGACATGCCGGGGTGAAGGTTGTAATCGGCTAAATTTCATGCCGGCGTAACCGCCAAAGAGCGCCGCCCGCTTGCTTTCCTCAGGGAAGGCAAGCGGGCGGTCTCGGTTTTACAAACCGATAATAGTTGGAACATACCGCGGCAACAGATCTTTGATCTAATAAGAGAGGGACATATCTGCTGCACTTGCCCGCACGGGCGCGGGTCGCGGCAGTCACCGTGGGAGAACCCGGCCAGGCAAGATCGCGACGGTGCGATCCGATTGGTGTCGAGTCCCGTCGATGGGCGGGCAACATGATACCGCTTTAGAAAGGGATACCGATGACCCGGTTTATATCGTGTCCGCCACGCGTTTGGTCACTGATCGGCCGCGCGGCACTTGCCTTCCTTTGCGTGCTGCTCGTGCTTCCGGCCCTGGCCGGCGGCGGTGCTCACGCTGCCGCGCCGCGCGCGGTTCCTCATACCGATTACCCGAATCCGACCCTCGTGCGCGATCCAAACGGTGCGGTCTATTTGGTCTGGAACAATGTTCGCCACTGGATTAATTCTCCGGCCGCCTTTTATGCCATGGGCGAGAGTGCCTCGCAGGAGCAAGCCCTTGATTGGTCGGCTATTGATGCGATTCCCAATGGGAATGTGCTGGCGATTAATACGGTGAGCGGGGGAATGGTCTGGCCCCTTGCCCCCATCACCACTTCACCCGTCATGCTTACGTTCAACAAGCCGTCGGTGGCCCTGGGCCAAATCATCCATCTCTCAGGGACGGGCTTTCAGGCCAATGAGCAAGTCGTCATTACGGCGCCAGGCGTAACATTCAACGCGAATGCCGACGGCCAGGGCAACCTCTCGGTTGATGTGCCGATCAGTACCAACAACTCGACCGGACTTCACCATATCTATGTGGTAGGCGCGAGCAGCGGCTATTTCTCCGTGCAGGTATTTCATGTCACGGCTCCAGGTGCGACAAACCCCACCATCTCTCTTGTGTCGTCATCGGTAGCGAGTGGCGGTACCCTGAGCGTACTGGGCACCGGCTTCGCGGCGGGCGAGAAAGTACGCGTATTTGTCGATTCAGGGGCGCTCACGGCGGAAACCACGGCCTCGTCCAACGGCAGTTATGGTCCGTTGGCCCTCCAGTTGACCTCGCACTTCCAGGTGGGGTCCAGCTACCCGGTAGCGGCCTTCGGCGTCTCGAGCTATCGCTATGTTGCTGGCACCTTCAATGTGGTGGCGCCCACCCCTACATCAACCGCCACGGCGACCGCGACCGCCACGGCGACGGCGACCGCCACAGCCACCGCTACCTCGGTACCGGCGCCGCTGCTGAACCTGAGCGCGGCGTCGGTTTCGCCCGGCGGCCAGGTCGTGGTCAGCGGTAGCGGCTTTCATCCCCAAGAGACGGTCCTCGTCTACTTCAACGGTGCGCTGCAAGGAGGCCCGATCAGCGACACGAGTGGTGGGTTCAGTGGCGCCGTGATCACCGTGCCCGCCAATTACCCGCCTGGTACCTACACCATTCTGGCCAAGGGCGCGTCCAGCGGCATAACGGTGACGGCAAGTGTGAGCGTGCAGACCGCGCAACCCGTGCCCACGGCGGGGATCGCCCCGAGTGCCGCTCAAGTCACGGCAGGTTCGGTTATGGGCGTATCGGGGACAGGGTTCCTTGGTGGTGAGCAAATACGCATCTCGTTCAACAACCGCTATGTTGTCACAGCCGTGGCAAACGCCGCCGGATCGTTCGTAAACACCTATTTCACGGTTCCCGCCGCTACCAGGCCCGGTCGCTATGGCATCTCTGCTTCCGGCGTCAATAGCGGCCGTGTCGCCGGTGCCGCCGTGAACGTGCTGGCTCGTCCGGTTGGGGCATCGGTGTACGTAAGCCCGTCAAGCGCTCGCGTTGGACAGACGGTCACCATCGGCGGCAGCGGTTGGAACGCGCGTGAAACGGTTATCGTGAGGATCAACGGGGCGATCGTCCTGGCGCCGAAGAGTAATGCGAGCGGGCGCTTTGCCGCTCGGTATGTTGTCCGGCTTTCCATTGCCCTCCACACACTCACCGCACAGGGCGCGGCAAGCGGAAGGTTTGCCCAGACCACGCTCAACGTGGTCCGGCCCATTACGGCCCGGATTTCCGTATCGCCAAAGCGGGTCCAGCGTGGCAAAGCGGTTCGGGTGGACGGCAGTAATTTTATGAGCAACGAAGTTGTCCTGGTCCGCTTCCGGGGCAGCCTGATCGCGGCGCCTCAGGCGCACCAGGACGGTCGGATCGGTCGAGTCACCTTTACCGTGCCGAACAATTCACCGCTCGGCTATCAGCAGATCACCCTTACCGGTGCGCGCAGCGGGCGTGTAGCGCGGGCTAACGTTTATGTCGTGGCCAAGCCGAAGCCCGTACGGGCGCGGTTAGCGGTATCACCCTCTACTACCTACCGTGGCGGCCGGGTCTACATCTGGGGAAGCGGTTTTTGGCCGCGCGAAGAAGTGCTGGTCTACTATCGGAATACCATCGTGGTGGCCATCAAGGTCAGTCCGTACGGTACCTTTAGCCGGATCGGCTACACCGTTGCGGCCAACACGCGGTACGGCAAGGCATCTCTCGTTGCCAAGGGGCTGTCGAGCGGGCGTTCGGTAAGCGTCTCGCTGAAGGTCAAGCA